>JBHJNR010000088.1:0-15480 GCA_050330615.1 Cyanophyceae cyanobacterium | reverse complement strand
CTCCAAGCGGCTCGCACCATTGGACAAGGAATTGATACAGAGCTAGCCCTGTCTGGAATTTCTGAAGCTCTTAATTCGACGGCAGCAGGGCTAGTGATTGCGATTGGCACCTTTCTGGTGGCCAACATCTTCCGCTCTCTCTATGTCCGTCAACTATCCAAGATCCAAGAATATGGCGGTCAGTTGGAACTCCTCCATCGTCATTTCTTAGATCACGGATTCCCTACTTCTCAGTATTCAACCCCTCCAGAGACGCCCTATGCGAATCCCGGCAGAGAATTTTAAGACGCCTGAGATCAACATTGTGCCGTTGATCGATGTGGTGTTTTCGATCTTAGTGTTCTTTATCATCGCCAGTCTGGAATTGACCCGCTCACAGGGGTTGGATGTGAATTTGCCAGATGCAGCAGCAGCTCGCTCCCAATTACAACCCGATGTCACCGTCAGTGTGACGGCTGAAGATCAGATTGCGGTCAATGATGAGGAAGTGGCCATTAGTGAGCTAATTGCCAAGGTTGAACAGGTGTTAAGAGACTCCGCTGATGACGAGGATCCAGACTCTCCACGATTGGTGGTGATCAACGCCGATTTGGGGCTGACCCACGGCAGGCTTGTTGAGGTCATGGATGCTCTACAACGGGTGTCGGGCTTTGAGATCAACTTGGCTATTGCAGCCCAGCGACCCAGCAGTAGTCCATAGACTTTCTGTCGGCATCCGTCACCAGCCTTGCCAACTCTTGATCAGTTCCCGATCCAGCACCCGGTTAGCAATCCACTTCAAGCAGGGGGGTATTCTAAGAGGACAGCGTTGCGGGCGATATCATGACGACGATTCCAACCTCTCTAGACCATCAGGCCCAGGTACGGGATTTTTATGAGGAGATCCCATACCCCAACGCCCCCATCACCGACTCGGGCCGCAACAATCTAGACGGGCTGTTTAAGGTCAACTACACCACAGCTCAATATCTTCGCACCCATCAGCTGATGGATGGGGAAGGAACTGTGATGCTCAATGCCGGGTGTGGATCCGGTTACGAGACCTTATTATTAGCGGAGTCTAATCCTGGCGCCAAAATTATCGCCATGGATATCTCGCGCGAATCGGTAAAACTCACCGAACAGCGGTTGCGCTATCACGGCTTTACCAATGCTGAATACTATGTCCTCGATCTACGGGATCTGCCCAGCTTAGGCTACGAGTACGACTTCATCACCTGCAACGATGTGTTGTATCTGTTGGATGATCCGCTGGATGGCCTCAAATCTGTGGCAAAGGTTCTCAAACCTGACGGGATCCTCCGCACCAATTTTCACCACATCTATGGTCGGCGTCAGATGTTGGAAGCCCAAGAAGTTTTCAGACTATTGGGACAGTTTGATCTCCCTAAGCCGATAGCAATGGGGAATGTCCGAAGCTTTCTAGAGGCTCTACAGCCAACAATCCCCGCTAAGTCAAGCTATAGTCAGGCAAACATCCAAGACAATGCGATTTTAGCCAACAATTTCTTACTCTATGGAGACAAAGGCTATTCGATCTTAGAAGTCTCTGAGATGCTCAAACAAGCCAACCTCGGAATAGTCAACTTGGTAGATCTACCTTCATGGAATCTAGAGGATTTGTTTACAGAAGTGCCATCTTTTGTGGCCGATAAGATCAAATCTTTTAGTCAACTTGAGCAGCTGCATTTGTTTGAATTGTTGGCCCCCAATCGCCATCGACTGATTGACTTCTGGGCCGAGCAATCGGGATCCTCTTTTGTACTGCCTTGGACTGATGAAGATTGGCAATCTGCGACCCTTTATCTCAATCCTTTGCTGACAGATAACACCAGCTTTCGGGGCTTTGTGGATAAAGCGGTTCAGAAGAAACAGAGCATGAACTTTACCTGGCCGGGATCCCCTAGTAAAAAGCTGGATATTCCGGCAGACCGAGTCCCGCTGATTCAAACCCTTTTGGAGACTCCCACTTCTGTGGCTGATCTCACAGAACAAGCCTACGATCTGGCCCGCCGTCGCCAACCCCGCGAGGAAATTGCCGAGGACCTGATGATCTATTTTGACGCCATTGAGGATTTTGCCTTGGTCATGCTGGGATCCGGAGATGAATTCTGATCCTTGATAAGCCAACCCCGGACAAGACCCAGAAGCCGATGAGGCAGCAGTCTATACTAGATTCACGACCCCCAGCCAATCGTTGTGATGATCTCGCTCGGCATCCTATTCCCACTGATCCCACTATCTATTTTGTTGTCCACTAAGGGGCTGATGTTTTTGCTCCTTTCCGCCTATGGCGGTGCGATGTGGACTTTTTTGAGTGGTGCTCCCCGAGTGCATACGGTAATCGTGTCAGATCTCGAACGGGCCAAACAGTTCTACGAAGGGATCCTGAAGCTACCCGAGGCCGAATTGCCGTTGCAGTATTACTATGGCGGCGATACCAGCTTGATGGGAGCAGGGCTGGATATGCCCTACTTTGCGGGCGACATCGTCAGTCCTCGTCGCTTTGATCCACCGGGATCCCCCCCTGTCACTGACATCCCCGGCTTGTGGTATCAGCTGTCAGACAACTCACAGCTGCATGTGGTGCCGGGTAGCACTGAGCCCCCCTCTCCGCCAGCATATGGAACAGGTGGGGCAACAGCCTACCAGCCCGCCAGCTATGGATCCCCTTCTGGCTATGGGTCTAGCCCTGGGTATGGATCTGGATATCGTCCCGATACTCGACCCAACAGCCCTACCTATGGCAGTCCCAGTTACGGCAGTCCTGGGTATGGCGGTGCAGCTACAAGTGTGCCGCCCTCCGGTCGTTACCGCCACACCAGCTATGACCGAGATACAGTTCGAGCCGTGTTGAAAGCTGTGATCAAAAAGCGGATCTCCCACAGCGTTCGCGCTCAAAAACCTCTGTCATTTTGGGTGCGGGATGCCAAAGGGCAGATTGTGGAGATTGCCGAAGTTCTATCTTGATCAGGCGTTTACCCCCGATTAGGGGTCTGAACCCCTTATGTTGAGATGTAGGTGCTGAAATTTGGCATTGGGGTGAGAAGCCTAAGATACAGTCAGCACAAGAATCAACATTTCAAGAAAAAAGGATCAGAGTGTTATGCAAGCGTGTAAAGTATGGATTCGTAAAGCGTTAGTTCTGGCGATGGGCGTTTGCTTGTGTTTGGGTTGCTGGTCAGTAACAGCTCCCCAAGCTTTAGCACTATCTCGGGCTAGCGATAACCCACCCATTGAAATGAGCCAAGTTGAAGGGGATCCGATCACCACTGAGTCGGGCCTGCAATATGTGGATATTCGCGTCGGCGATGGAGAAATGCCCGAACGGGGACAAACCGTCTCCGTCAACTATGTGGGGCGGCTGGAGGATGGCACCATTTTCGATAGCTCCTACAAACGGGATCAGCCTTTCAATTTCGCCCTTGGGGTCGGCCAAGTCATTCGCGGCTGGGATGAGGGAGTGGCCACCATGCGGGTCAATGGTAAACGGAAGCTGATCATCCCCCCCGATTTGGCCTATGGCAGTCGCGGCGCGGGCGGTGTTATCCCCCCCAATGCCACACTGGAATTTGAAGTGGAATTAGTGGAAATCTTGGGCTAAGCGGCAGTTGTGCAGTCTAGCAATCTGACTTCACCCAGATTCCCTCCTACTCGTGACAAAGGATCCCTGCGCTCCTACTTTCGTCAGCTCCGTCGGGGGCTCGATCTAGAGGCTATCAGCGCACAGATCTGCCAGAGATTGGAGCAGCGATTGCGGGATCCCATCATGGTGCTGGCCTACATGGGCACCCCAGAGGAGATCAGACTGGATGCGGTTTTTGACCGGCTGAGTCAGATTCGCTGGGGGATCCCTCGATGTGGCCCTGACCATAGCCTGATTTGGCATGACTATGGGCAGATCCAGGGCGATTGGGTTATCAGTCCCTATGGGATCCGAGAACCGATGCCTGAATCACCTCAGCTGGATGCCAGTCAGGCTGCTCTCATCTTGGTTCCAGCCTTAGCCTGTGATCACCAGGGATCCCGTTTGGGCTATGGCGGCGGCTACTATGACCGGTTCTTGGCTTCCTGCTCGGCGGCAACCTGGGGGATCCTTCCGCAAGCCTGTTTCAGCGCCGATCCCTTGCCCCAGGATCCCTGGGATCAGGGGGTGAATGGGGTACTGACGGAGGCTAGCTTTTGGCCGATTGAGCAAGACAGGGATCCTTTAAACTAGGGACAAGGGAGCGTTGGGTAGGATGCCGTCACGCTTCAGCCCCGCCAGACCTGAGCCAGATTTAATATCCTGAGGACAAACAATGATCAGCCACATGGGGACAACGCTGGGACGGGCCATCAAACGGGGCCTGCTGGGGGCCTTGACCTTGATGGCGGTCTTGTTGATGGGGTTTGGAGCCACTCCCCTAGAATTGCATGATGTCCACACCGTCGACTGTCCCGATACAGCAGAATTCGACAACCTATTTGCCAGCGGCTCAACCTTGGAGGTTCGCTGCCTGTTTGTGGAGGGCACGGTGCTGAACACATCTAAGCGGACGCTGGTCAATGCCGATGTCTTTGGTCGCATGTACGATGCCAACGGCAACGATATCATGCCTGAACGAACCCGGTTGGGGGCGATAGAAGAGGTGCCGCCGGGTGAAACGCCTTTCTCGATTCGCATCTCGGTGCCCATCACCAATCCATTGCCCCTAACTCTAGAGCAGTTCAAAGCCAGTGGCTTTGCGGGCAAAGTCCGCCGCTGATCGTCGACGCCAATCGTCGCTGCGAATCATCAGGGTTGATGGAGCTTGGTTTTGAGAACACAGCGGATCCAGAGTCCACCTGTCTCGGGGTGATTGTTGGCGGTGACGGTGCCGCCGTGGGCCTCCACGATTTGTTTGACAATGGCTAAGCCCAATCCAGTTCCCCCTTCACTGCGGGCACGGGCAGTGTCGGTGCGGTAAAACGGCTCAAAGATCGCCCCAAAAGCCTCTTCTTTGAGCCCCGGCCCATGATCATAAACATCGAGGGTTACGGATCCCTTTTGGGTGGCTAACCTGACATGAGAAGGGGTCTCAGGCTTGCCATATTTGATGCTGTTATCCAGCAAGTTGAGCACCAGCCGATAGAGTCGCTGCTCATCACCCCACAGGTGCAAGTCCTCTGGCCCCTCAAAGTCGAGGGTCTGATGCCGAGGCTCCGATTGGGGGATCAGGCTCTCCCAGGCTTCCGCCACCAAGGGCACGAGGTTGAAGGGACGCATCTGAAGGGCGGCAGCGGCTCCCAAGTTGAGACTGCTGAGTTCCAGCAAATCCTGCACCAAAGAGCTGAGCCGAATGATCTCGTTGAGCAGACGATCCACCCAATAGCGCAAGCTCGGATCGACACGGCTCTGTAACGTCTCCCCCACCAGGCGAATGGAGGTCAGGGGGGTTTTGAGTTCATGAGCCACATCGGAGGCCCAGCGATCCCGTTGTTGGGCTAGGGTTTTGGCCTCCAGTCGATCCTCCAAAAAGATCGCCACCTGCCCCTGGGTCAAGGACACCGCCCAGCCCCGAATCGGCACCGGCTTACTTTCTCCGCCTGAGGGATAAAACAGCCACTCCCGCATCTGCCGCTGGGGCCGCTTTGTTGGGGGAGGATCCGTCTGGCGGGTTTGTTCCACCAATTGATCCAGCTCATAGGAGCGCACCCATTCCAACAGCACTTTGATATTGGGTCGCCAATTCTCAATCCGGAGCAAACCTTGAGCGATGGGGTTGCAATGCATCACCACATTGTTTTGATCCACCTGAATAAATCCCAACGGTAGCTGCCGACAGAGATGCTCCCAATCTTGGATTTGCTGGGCCAGATGCTGCGTCTCGCTCTGTTGATGTTGCAGCAGTTTGAGCAAATGGGCTGAGACCTGATCACTTTGGCCCGAGCGGGCGGCAGGCAGATTCCATCCGGTCACTGATTCTCCAGCCACTGACTCTAGACGAGACATCCAACGTTGATGACGACGATGCTGCTGCCAACGCCAGGCCGAGTGGACGGCCAATCCCACCCCCAGCCCACTCAGGAGTCCCCAGATAAATGCCATAGATGCTCGAATACCCAGTTCGTAACAATCATCAACAAGTCAACTTAGCTCTAACCTTCTAGTGTGCGCCTCAATCTAGGTGCTGACAATGACCAAAGGATGGATGCTCAGACTAGGATCCCCTGTGGATCCCTCCATCGGCCCTTGATCCAGAGGCACCTTGAGGCAACAACTATGCCAGGATGGGGAAGCTTTGCCCCAAAGGTTGGTGAATGAGCGGGGTGGTGGTTGTTAGGCTCGATCAGTCCGCAGAATCGAGCGACAAGATTGACCAAAAAGATTGACCAAAAAGCAAGATTGGCAAACAAGCAAAACTGACAAAAAAGATTGACAAGATGGCATGAGGGGTTGGGCTTAGCGATGGTTCGGGCACATCAACGATGGCTCTGGGTACGGTTGTGGATGGCGACCCTGATGGGAGCTGTCCTAGCAATCTGGTTGACCAGTAGTCCCCTTGAGCTGGCCTGGGCACAGGGATCCGAGCCCTTTATTGGCCCGGTGATGAGTAATCCGCCGGTACAGATCGAGCCTGTTCAGGCCGAGACGACTCCACCATTACCGGATCTGCCAATACCTGATCTGGGGATCCCCACTGGGGAGCCTGCTCCTTCCTCCTCCATCACCCCCTCAGCCCGTCCCAACCCAACCGATCTGGGCACCGATGTGGTGGTGGGCGGGATCCCGGTTTTTCGCTTGCAGGGGTCAGAGTTCACCAGCGATGTGCGGGCGCAGTCGGTGGCGGCTGTGATCGAGCGGTTCTTGACCTTTGAGAACGAGAGCGATAGTCCTGCGATTGATATTCGGGCGATTCAAGACAGCAATCTCCAATACATTCTGGCCATCGGGGAACGGAATAACTTCGAGAGCACCCAGCAGTATCTGTTCACCGTCACCTATGCCGATGCCGCTGCTGCTCGTGGTATCCCGGATGCCCGACTGGCGGATGTGCAGCAGGTGGCCACCCAATGGGCAGTCCAGTTGGAGCGCGCCATCGATAGCTACCGAGCGGTACGCCTGGATGAGTTGCGGGGCCAAGATCCGGTAGTTTTCACCTTTAGCCTGATCTCGGCAGCAGCCATTTTGATGGTGGGCCTTTTTGTCTGGCGGCTGGCTCGGCGCAGCATCCATCTAACCGAGGCTTGGCTCGATCTGAAACTGGGGGAGAGCTGGCATACCTGGGTGGATGTGGGATCCGTGATCTGTCGGTCTGTGATGGCGGTGGTGGTTGCCCTGACGTCACTGCACCTGGCCATCAGCACGATCCCGGCCTTGCGTACCTTGCAGCGCACCTTCTATTTCCAACTGGGGGGTGTCTTTCGGACGGCGTTTGGGGTGCTGACCCAACCTCTGCCCAATTCCACCCTCTCCATCGCCAGTCTGATCGTGTTTGGCATCATGACAGTCCTGGTGTTTGTCATGGCCCACTACACCAGCCTGGGCCTGAAGGATCGGTTTTTGACCCGCCTCGGGCTGGATCTGGGCACGCAGGAAGCCTCCGCCACCATCTTCAAATACAGCCTCACCGTCTTGGGCATGCTGTTGGTGTTGCCCTTTAGCGGGCTGAACCTGAGTTCGCTAGCGGTGGTGGTGGGTTCGCTGGCCTTGGGTATCGGTCTAGGTTTGCAGAATATCTTTACCGATTACGTCAGCTATGTGGCGATCTTGGTGGAGCGGCCCATCCAGGTGGGGGATCTGATCGAGGTGAATGAGCTTTTGGGCACGGTAGAGCGGATCTACCCTCGGGCGACGGTGGTGCGGACACTAGATCGGGTGTTTGTGATCGTGCCCAACTCTCAGATCATCGACCAGAATGTGATCAATTGGAGCTACCGGGATCCCCGCTGTCGGATTCATATTCCGATTAATGTGGCCTATGGATCAGATGCCCAAGAGGTGAAGGAAGTCTTGTTACAGTCGGCCAAGCAACATCCGTTGGTGCTGAGCACGCCGGATCCCCAGGTGTTTCTGACCTCATTTGGCAACTCGGCCATCAACTTTGAGCTGCTGGTTTGGATCAATCGGCCCCAAGATCAGTTTGTCCTCAAGAGCGACCTCAACTTTGCCATCGAGTTGGCTTTTCGGCGACACAACATCACCATTCCGTTTCCACAGCAGGACTTGCACATTCGCAGTGCCGAGGGGCTACGGGAGTTTTTCGACAGTCGTCACCAAACCAACGGAGACCATCGCCCCACCTCCAATCTGGAAGGACGGATCATCTTGCCCCGCAGCAACGAGCATCGGCAAGATGCCCGATCGCCCCGATTTGATCTGGCCCGCCCCGATCTAGTCCCACCGGATCCGGGTTGGCCGGATCGGGGCAACCCCAATCTGGATAGCCCCGATCTGAGTAGCTCTGATCTGGAGCTGGACTAAAAGCCGGGATCCTCAAGTTGCCACTGGGATCCCACCACCCGTAATAGGCGGGTCAGTTCTTCGGGCAAAGGGGCGGTGACCACCAAGGGATCCCCGCTGACGGGATGGATCAAGCTGAGGCGGTAGGCATGGAGGGCCTGCCCAGTCAGTTTGACGGGGGTGGATTTGCCCGCACAATAGAGGGGATCCCCCACAATAGGATGGCGGATGTGGGCGGCATGTACCCGAATCTGGTGGGTACGGCCCGTTTCCAGTTGAAAGTGCATCCAGGTCAGGTTGCCCAAGTTCTCCAGGACGCGCCAATGGGTGATAGCCCGTCGACCCAATTTGGCCTCCACCACCCCCATGCGGAGACGATCGCCAGGATGGCGACCCAAGAAGGTATCCACCGTGCCAGCGGGATCCTGGGGACGGCCGTAGACCATGCCCAGATAGTCGCGGCGGGCGGTTTTGGCCTGGATCTGGGCTTGCAGGTGCTGATGGGCCTGATCGGTTTTGGCCACCACCATCACACCGCTGGTATCTTTATCCAACCGATGGACGATGCCGGGACGAGTTTCACCGTTGATGCCCGAGAGATCTTGACAGTGGCCTAACAGGGCATTCACCAGGGTGCCGCTGGGGTGGCCCGGAGCGGGATGTACCACCATGCCTTTGGGCTTATTGACCAACAGCAGATGGCTATCCTCAAACAGGATCTGCAGCGGGATCTGTTCGGGCACCAGAGCCGTCTCAATCGGCAGAGGGATCTGGAGATAGAGGTGATCGCCGCGATGCAAGCTGTGTTTCCGCACCGTGCAAGGGCGATCATTGAGCCAGACATGCCCCTGATCGATCAGCTTTTGCAGTCGAGAGCGAGAGACATCTACCATCTGGGGTTGGGAGGCTAACCACCGATCGAGGCGTTCCCCCTCAGCTCCGGCCTCCACCCAAAAGTCATAGTCATCGATCACCTCTTCAGCCACAGCAGACTGTGCTCCCAGATCCTCAGGGATCCCGGTAATGAGGGAATTTGGCTTTAGATAATCGGGCAATGGCTGGCTCAAAGGTGGACTCAGTAGATCTCAACAAATGATCTCAATAAATATAGATACCCCCCTCTGAGTTGATATCCACCACCCGATCCCCTTCCACATCATCCTTGAGGCCAACGGTGACGGTAACAAGATTGTCGGTGGCTTCTACCTCGTAGAGCAGGCTCAACACATCAAACGGCGGGCGACTGACAGTGCTGATATTGAGGGAAGCGGGCAGGCTGCTCACCGCTACTGTAGCTTGATCCCCTGGTTCCAGTTCGGCAATCACATACTCATCGCTGGTGAGGCCATACTCAAGGCTTGCACCTGTGGTGTTGATCACCACCAACTGGACGGGTTGCGCGGGATCCACGCGGGCGACGGGCTGCCAAAATCCGGGCTGAAAGGTCGTGGAGTCTTGAGCCAGCGCTGGCACCAAACCCAGGCTAACCCCACTCAACAGCAGCACTACCGAGACACCCAACCCAAATCGCAACATGGCTCAACTCCTCAACATCTTCAAAGCCTCATTATTTTAGATGGCTCAGACCTATTTCAAGAGATCGCTGGACACTACTCAGATAGCTGCCCCCAAATAAGTTGAGATGGTTGAGCAAATGGTAGAGCTGGTAGAGGTGTTTACGCTTTTCATAACCGGGATCCAGGGGATAAGACTCGTGATAACTCCGGTAGAAATCCTGGGGAAATCCCCCAAACAGCTCGGTCATGGCTAGGTCAGTCTCTCGGTCGCCATAATAGACCGCCGGATCAAAAAGGACGGGATCCCCCGCTTCATCGGCCCCCCAATTGCCGCCCCACAGATCTCCATGTAAGAGAGAGGCTTTGGGGGTGTAGTCCTCAAACAGGGATCCTAAGTTCTCCATCAACCGTTCCAGCATCGGGATCCAACTGCCCCCCAAGCCCTGCCGTCTAGCCAAGCGCAGCTGATAGCCTAAGCGGTGATCTCGATAAAAGCTGATCCAATCCTCACTCCAGGGATTAAGTTGCGGGGTGGATCCAATAGTGTTGGCCCGATCCCAGCCATAGTGGGGCTTACTGGTGCGATGAAGCTCTGCCAGTTGCTGGCCCAATCGGTCAGCAGTCTGAGAGTTTCCGGATCCCAACGAGATATACTCCAGCACCAGATAGGCGGTGTCGTTAACTATGCCACTACAGATCACAGCCGGGATCCGGATCCTCTGGGCTTGGGCCAACTCCCGTAATCCCGCCTTTTCGGCCTCAAACATCTCCACTTGGCTGGCCTGGTTGCACTTGACAAAATACGATCTGCCAGAGGTGGTGATCAGTTGATAAGCCTGATTGATGCTGCCGCCGCCCACCCCCCGATGGGATCCGATTTGACAGGGATCCCCAGTGGCGTCCGCGATCTGGCGGGCGATGGTGTGCCAGAGGATAGAGCTTGGGATAGACATGAGGGTAGTCTTGGACAGAATGCCCTTTCACCGTAGAGCTTTGCTGACTCAAGCAACAGGGATTCCTAATCATTCGCGCAGGAAGCAAAGGATCCCGGTTCGCAATACCCTGCAATAGCAAGCAGACCAGATCATCGGGGATCCCTGCGGTGGAGAGATTGAGGGATCCAACTGGGTATTTAGGACTGTAAGGGTTGAGGTATTCTGGGGAGCCTGAACAGTCAGCCTTGAGGTTGCAATCCCTACCCCTGACTCAAGGACTGGGGGGCGAGTCTGTCAGGGATAGACTTAAGGCAGAGCGATAATCTGATAGTGATGCAATCAGTCCTTCCCATCGATCTGTCTGAACCTCAGATCCAAGACTTCTGCCGTCGTTGGCAAGTCTCTGAGCTAGCTCTCTTCGGGTCTGTCTTGCGAGATGACTTCAGCTCAAACAGTGATGTGGATTTCCTGGTGTCTTTCTCTCCAGAGGCTCGACACGGTTTGATGGCTCTAGCTCAGATGCGTCAAGAGCTGCAAGATCTGGTCGGGAGGGACGTTGACCTGGTGAGTAAGCGAGCCTTGGAGCACAGCCATAATTGGATCCGCAGGAAGAACATCTTGAGCACAGCTGAGACGATCTATGTCGAGAGATGAAACCTCCCTTATTGAGGGATCCTTTATCTTTCACCAGACACGACTCACGCCATAGAGATCAAAAACATCGTCAACACTGACAATCGGGATCCTTTCTACCAAAGCCTGAGCAATGATCAGCCGATCAAAGGGATCCCGGTGATGAAAGGGCAATGTGATAATTCGAGCCGTATGCTGAATAGCCACGTTAAGTAAAGTAAAGCGATTGAGCTTGAGTTGCTCCAACCAAAAAGACTCAAAAGGGTCTGACAGTTGATACTTGCCGATACTGATTTTAATGGCAATCTCCCAAAGACTTGCAATACTCACAAGTATCTGATTATTAGGATTCGTAATCACACTTTGACTAGCTATGCTTAGACGAGGATCCTCAAGAACAAACCATAACAAAGCATGAGTATCTAACAGTAATCTCATCACAGATACTCTATAAAATCTTTGAGATAGTCTTCGTCTTCAGACAGAATTTTAAGTTTTTGTTTAGCGCTCCCCATCTGACGAGGCGAACCAGGATCTTGTTCCAATATTAACCGGATCCCTTTGTTGATGAGTTCAGACAGTGAAGCCTCAGGGTGGCGTTCGAGGTAAACCGTCAACAGATAATCCAGGTCTTCAGAAAGGTCAATTACTCGTTTCATAGCAACTATTTGTTTTACCGTCACTGTAGCATTGGGATCCCTGACGTTATGCTCAAGAGATCCGCCCCTCAAGTATATTGGTCTTCATGATCTACAGCTATTGCATCAGACCAGGACAGTACTTCACTGGTGGGTAAATGTTTGACATCCAGGATGAGCCAGATCTTAATGTCTGGCCTATTCTAAGCTTGGAGCATTTAGCCTAGAGGTAACAGTCCCGCCCTCTCATCACCCATGCCAGAGTCAGCTCCATCTACCGAACTTTGGATCATCCTCACCACCGTTGCCAACCCAGAGGATGGGATCCTGTTGGGTCGCCGCTTGGTCGAAGAGAGCTGGGTGGCCTGTGCTCAGGTGTTGCCCGCCATGCAGTCAATCTATAGTTGGCAGGGATCCCTGTGTCAGGAAGCAGAGCACCTGCTGTTGCTGAAAGTGCCCGCCCGTCTGTATGCTGCTGCCGAACAGCGGATCCGGGAGTTGCATCCCTACCAAGAGCCAGAAATCATCGCCCTAGCCGCCGCCAGTGTGAGTCAGAGCTATCTGGCTTGGGTGCTGAAACAAACCAGGGATCCCGAAACATTTGCTCAGGATCCCTAGTTCTCGGGGATTAATAACAAGAGGCTTCAGCCCCTTGTCTAATCTGTTCGTCTAGCGGCGAGAGGTGGCCATTTGAGGGAGTTTGCGGAGCCGGACAGACTCAGGGGTAACCTCCACCAGTTCATCTCCGCCGATATACTCCAAGGCTCGCTCTAGGCTCATGTCCACCGGGGTTTGTAGGTGAACCAGTTCCTCACCCCCGGAGGCGCGATGGTTGGTCAGCTGCTTAGACTTGCAGATGTTGAGGCTGAGATCTTGAGCGCGGTTGTGCTCGCCCACGATCATGCCTTTGTAGACACGCGTGCCGGGAGCGATGAAAAAGGCTCCCCGATCCTCAGCATTCTTGATGGCATAGGCGGTGGCAATCCCTTCCTCAAACGAGATCAGCACCCCATTGCGGCGAGACTCGATCTCAGAGGAGAGAGGTCGATATTCCAAAAAGCTATGGCTCATGATCCCTTCGCCCCGAGTCATGCGAATGAACTCGCCGCGAAAGCCAATCAGACCCCGAGCCGGGACGACAAACTCCAATTGTGCCCGTCCATCACTGCTCAGCTGCATATTCTGCATCTCAGCCCGCCGCACACCCAGCTTCTCGATACAGGATCCCATCGAGACTTCGGGCACATCCAGCACCAAACATTCGTAAGGCTCGTAGGGCTGACCATTCACTTCCCGGAAGATCACCTGAGGCTGGCCCACCTGAAACTCATAGCCCTCACGGCGCATAGTCTCAATCAGGATGCCCAGGTGCAATTCTCCCCGACCCGACACCAACATCCTTTCGGGAGAATCAGTATCCTCCACCCGCAACGCCACGTTGGTCTCCAGCTCCCGCATCAGGCGATCGCGAATCTGCCGTGAGGTAACAAAGGATCCCTCTTGTCCTGCAAAGGGGGAATCGTTGACGCAGAAGGTCATTTGCAACGTGGGCTCATCCACCTTGATCAAGGGCAACGCCTGTGGATCGTCTGCACAAGTCAGGGTGTAGCCAATGTTGGCATCCGCAAAACCGGCCACCGCCACAATGTTGCCCGCTGTAGCCTCTTGCAGCTCCACCCGTTGCAAGCCCACAAAGCCCATCAGCTTCGAGACGCGCGACTTGATGATTTTGCCTTCTTCCATGGTCATGGCCAGCGTTTCGCCCACCTTGATGGTGCCGTTGTGGATCTTGCCGATCACGATCCGGCCCAAATAGTCGGAATACTCAAGGGTAGTCACCTGCAACTGTAACGGCTTGGTGGCATTCCCAATTGGAGGCGGCACATGCTTGAGAATGGCAGCAAAGAGGGGTTGCATATCCAGGGATCCCTCATAGCCCTCTGCCCCAGTCTTTTGGAAGGTGGCTAGATTGCTCTCTTCGATCACAAAGCCCTGCAAGCCAGAGGCAAACAGATAGGGGAAATCGCACTGGTCATCATCAGCCCCCAATTCCATGAACAAATCCAGCACCTTGGCCACAGCGGTCATGGGTTCGGCGCGGGGACGATCAATTTTGTTGATCACCACGATGGGGCGCAAGCCTTTTTCCAGGGCTTTTTTCAGCACAAAGCGGGTCTGGGGCATCGGCCCTTCGTTGGCATCCACGATCAGCAGACAGCCTTCTACCATGCCCAACACCCGCTCCACCTCGCCGCCAAAGTCGGCGTGTCCAGGGGTGTCAACAATATTGATCACCGTATCGTGAATTTTGACGGCGGTGTTTTTGGACAGAATAGTGATCCCCCGTTCCCGCTCCAGCGCATTAGAGTCCATGACGCAAGTGGGCACTTCTTCTCCCTCGCGGAAGGTACCAGATTGCTTGAGGAGAGCGTCAACGAGTGTGGTTTTGCCATGGTCAACGTGGGCGATGATGGCAACGTTGCGGATCGGGTTCATAAAAGCGGAATAACAATTCGCAACAATCTTAACTCACAGGACTGGGCTTCTCCCACTTTCAATATGGTTCGCAATATCTAATCTGCAACAGCACAAGAGATCGCGAACGCCCAGAAGTGTGGAATTAAGGGCTTAAAATCATCTGACAGTAGGGCGGCACAAAGAACCTGTGGGATCCCAGGATTATCCCTCTCGTCCAAACGCCCCTCCCCCCAGCGTCAAACCAGATAGCCCTGACAAAGCTTGGCCAGAACAAAGCTTAGCCAGAACCTCCTACCATGAGAGGCGTTCTTGGCTCAGCACTCCCAACCGCAGGTGGGATCCCTTCCCAAATGGGCGAACGTTACCAGCCTCAACCGTGCAGTATCGCCGCTGAAGTCTCGTCTCAGATGTCAACAGGGCAATCTGCAAAGAAATGCATAAAAAAACACAGCCGCAAAGTGTTCATGCAGAAGAGAGACAGTTGATAACGTTGGAGTTGATACTTTCAGTATACTTGTGGGGTCATTAAGGCCTCCCTATACAGTGAAGGCAAAATATATTGAAGGCAAAATCATGTTCAAACTAACATTGTCTGGTTTTCTGTCTAGGGGGTCAGTCTCGTTGGTGGCGGCCTTGGTGCTTGGTTGTGGATCCCAGGGATCCAGCTTGGTGGCCTTAGATCCCACTCAAATCACAACTGCTGCCCGCCCTCCCGTTGACTCTCCTCCCGTTAACTCTCCTCCCGTTGACTCTCCTCCCGTTAACTCTCCTCCCGTTGACTCTCCTCCCGTTGACTCTCCTCCCGTTAACTCTCCTCCCGTTAACTCTCCTCCCGTTAACTCTCCTCCCGTTGA
>JBHJNR010000087.1:0-3731 GCA_050330615.1 Cyanophyceae cyanobacterium | reverse complement strand
ATACCCTAAGAAATAGATTTACGCTTCTTAGGGTCACAGTATTGCTGCTCCCTCTGGTCGCCCGTCGCTTCACCACCCCCTAACCCCTTCGGGGTATAGGCGGAGCACTGCGACGGATTTTGGTAGGACTCTATTTAGACTTGTGACCCAGCGCTGAACTGAAGTTGAGCAGCCATTTGCAGTCTGACCTGCTCCCGTCGGATGTGGTTCATCTGTTTGGTGACACCAGCCTTTCGCCAATGTAGTGGTAAATGTCTTGTCTGTCTCGCTCTTCCACTTCTCGTACATCCTCTAGAAATTCAACTGGATCCCTCTTGATGAAAAGAACTGGGGGGATCCGCCAGGGTATAGGCAACCGACTCGGAGGCCACCGCCTGCCGCATGAAACGGGGGGGATTGAGCAATCCCACCAACGCCATGCCATCGATCAGCCGCAGGGATCCCGTGATCTGGCCTTGCAACAACTGATCCACCTGGATGGGATCCGGGGCGGGGGTGAGGGGCATTTCAGAGGCAAGGCCCAACCCCAACGGCACCCCATAGGTGGGGGTATAGGACAGACAGGCGACGGAGTGTCTAAACACCTGAGCCAGCGTGTGCATGGTGCGGGCATGGGTCTGAATCTCCACCGGACAAACGGATCCCGCTTGCAAGCTATAAAAGCCCGTGGGAGATAGCGCCTTTTGGATCAGACGAAAAAACTCCAGCGTAAACAGCTGAAACGATGGCCCCGACTCAATCGGATCGCTCAGGTCAGAGATAATGACATCCCATGAGCCGGATCCCTGCGCCACATAGTCCCACGCATCGCCGATCACCACCTCCGCCCGAGCATCCTCAAAGGATCCCTGGTGCATCTCTGGCAGGTGTTCTCGACAAGCTTTCACCACCTCTCCGTCGATATCCACCATCACCACTTGCTGCACCGACCGCCAACGCAGCACCTCTCGCAAACTGGCCCCCTCAGCTCCCCCCAAGATCAACACCCGCTGAGCAGGGGCATGGTGCAAGGCGTGCAAAATCATGGCCGGATGCACCAACGCCTCGTGATAGAGGAACTCATCCGCCACCGCCGACTGCCATTTGCCATCCAGCACCAGACCCTTGCCATAGGATCCCGTGTCCACCACCATCATTTCTTGGTAAGACGTGTGGTGATGAGCCAGCACCCGACTGATGCCGTGGGCATAGACATCGTGGGGGGTCTGATATTCCCGCAGCCAGAGCAGGGATCCTGACTCTGTCTCAGTGGGATGGGTGGTGTCAGGACGCTCTGTCATCACCGTGCCGCTAAAGACACATGCACAGCATCGGGATCCCTGGGTTGTAACGTCATGCCTTGATCAGGGGTGTGGCGAGCGATTTGCCGCAACACATGATGGCCCGCCTGCATCGCGGCCACGATGTGGTCACAGGCCGCGACCGGCGTGGTATGAGCCCCGCAGGTGAAAACATCAGCGGCAGCATAGCCCAACTCGGGCCAGGTATGAATCGAGATATGGGATTCCGCCAGTAGAGCCAAGCCCGTCACCCCATGGGGTTCAAAGCGATGGATCACATCTCCCAAAAGTGTGGACTGCGCCTGTCGAGCGGCCTCGTGCAGGGTTTTCTTAATTAGCGTTAAATCATCGAGCAAGTTGGCCGGGCAGTCGTATAGCTCAAGGATGCAATGGATCCCCACGGGAGCTAATGATCTATCCCCTAATTGGCCAGATAGTGACATTGTCACGTTCCTATCCCCTAATTGGCCAGATATGGTGTCAAAAAAACACACGAGAATCAATTATCTCACATTCATTAGCCGCTGACTTAGGATTCGATCCCACAGGGATCCTTTGGGGTGAGCTACGCCTCAGTCATTGGCCCTAAAGGAGGGCACCTAAAAGCGTTATGAGGGTGGAATGCGAGAGCCATAGGGTGCTGTGATGTGCTTGCTGCCACTTATGACTATCACCACGCTGCGCGAAAGGAGGGATCCCAACTATGTGACAGACAGACCCTGAACAGGCGAAAAGCCCTTGGCCTTAGACCTGAGGCTATAAAAAATGATGTGTCACTCCCTTAATTACCAGGAGCTTCCCGCCGGATATCCACAAGGCGATAAAAGATCTCCCCCCGTTCCCTATCGCTGATGTGGCCCCGACTGAGGCTGGGATAGTCTGAGAGGCTATCACCGGCTTCTTGGTCGCTGTCGAGGGCTGCCAGGGTATCCGCCTTACCCAGATGGGGATCCGCAGCTCGGGGATCCAGTTGAATAGCGGCCTCAAAGTCTGATAGGGCGGCTTCGTAGTTGGCTTGTTCGAGATGGAGCCGTCCGCGCTGCTGCAAAACCTCTGGCTGTTGGGGATCCAATCGCAGGGCATAGTCAAAATCAGCCTGCGCCCGAAAGGGATCCCTTTGCTCCCAAAGTAACTGGCCTCTCTGTACGTAGGCATCAGGTTCAGTAGGATTTAGGGCAATGGCGGAATTGTAGTTAGCTTCGGCCTGAAGGATCTGCCCTTGAGCCTCTTGGATGGACGCGATGTGCAGCAGCAGATCGCTGCGGTGGGGGTAGTTGGCCAACAGGGACTGAAAGAGTAGCAGGGCACCTGCCAGATCGCCTCGTCGCATGAGGGAAAGTCCAGCTTGGATTTGGGCTTCGATCTCTGCCTCTTGCTCGGACTCCTCTATTGAGAGACCTACCCTTTGAGCAGATGACTCAGCTACGGTGCGGCTCTCAGGCTGAGAGGAAGGACGACCACATCCCACCAGAGCGGATGTCATTAGGATGAGGATCCCGACGCTAGCTGATAAAGTAGGGGCCACAGCTGAGGAAACTCTTGGGTCGTCTCTTGTGTAGTCAGGGGACTTAGGGTGTTGCTTCTTCATCTTCTTCATCTTCATCTGCAGGAATAGAATCATCGGGATTGAGCAGGACGCGGGAGGCCGTTTGGGTGGTGACGACTGTGCCGTCCTCCGACTGCAAGCGGATGGTGGCCAACTGGCCATCGATGCAAACACTAAAGGCTTCTGTGCCTCCGCCTACCATGCCAGTGGGACAGAGTGTGGGGGCAGCCTCAGGAATCGGCCCCCATACTTGGGCTGGGGTATTAGCCGGATCCCCTGCTTCCCTGAGGTTGTATTCGTCGCCGGTGTAGCGGTTGGTGATGGGATCGCGAGAGTTGGTCAAGAAAGCTGGCCCGACTCGCTCGATACGGGTGCGATTAGCCTCTGTCATCAAGTAGTAGAAGATGGCATTTTCGGCATCGATTGGTAGTTCCAAAACAGGGGTACAACTGGGTGCCACCGCCGGACAGGTCGGAAAGCGGGATAACACCAAAGCACTACGCACCTCATCACTGACCAGATCTAGGACGCGGTTCATATCTTGAAAGGCGTTAGACCGAGCGGCAAAGTCTCGCTCTGCCCGCAAAAAGGTGGTCATTAGACTGATGACTGCCGTACTGGTCAACCCTGTGATCAACAACCCCACCAGCAATTCTGTGAGGGTGAATCCCCCCCATCGGGATCCCTGCCGCCGCAGTTTGGGCAAAACAGAACGGTGTGGAGGGGATGAGGCAGGGGGAGAGATAGTTCTCATGAGGGGGGGCTGTATGGGTAAAAGGGGCGATGCTAAAGGAGCCCTGCGGTGATGGCATCTGATAGGCAAGAATGGGCTCTTTAAGTGGTTGGGCATCTTAGGTTTGCTGCCACTGCCCCCAGCAAACTTTCCACCGTCACACAACGACTCT
>JBHJNR010000086.1:0-15215 GCA_050330615.1 Cyanophyceae cyanobacterium | reverse complement strand
AAAAGCCCCCAGTCGGTTGATCCCAGCCGCAAAACTAGAGATACTCTGAATCTGGCTGGTGACGATGGATACCGCCCCTAGTACCATCGAAAAGGCAAAATAGCCCTGTCCAATAGCTCCAAAATCAATCTGTTCTGAAAAGTAAAGGGGAGCCAAGACCAGATAGGGGACAAAGCGAGAAAAATAGTTATAGCTGAGTTGAAACAGACTGATCAATGACTGCCAGATGATTAATAGATCCTGATTGCGAATGGCCTGTCGGAGCCTCTCGATAACCTGCTTGGTCTCCTGTGGTTCGCCTCGATAAAAGGCAATAGATTCGGCATTGTCACGCACATGCACCATGCCATAGCGAAAGTTGGCCTCCAGTCGCAACTGATTAAAGTTAAGTCCAATCAACCGTCGTCCTAACAAGACAGCCACAGCAGTGCCCAAGAGGGCATAGACCACTAGCCCCACCGTCAGTAGCCGCGAGAATCCATAGAGCACTGCCGTAAACGAGATCAGATTCAGCACCGAATCCAACACATCCAACAAAAAAGTTAGCGTTGTGCTGGTGAAGGAAAAAACATCCTCCGTGATCCGTTGGTCAGGGTTATCAATTTCAGTGTTAGACGCATTCGAGTCCAATTCGTAATAAGACCGCTGGTTGAAATAGCGTCCCAAGAATCGTTGAGTCAGCCATTCTCGCCAAAACAGACCTAGCTTTAGTCGACTATAGCGATAGAGCACAATGATCGGGATTGCCGAGACCAATAGGGCCAAATAGGTAAACAGATAGCGCCAAAAAACGGGCTCCTCTCGACTTTGGAAGGCATTATCAATAAATCGAAAGATGAAACTGAGGGCCACATTAGCCCCATTGACCACAAACAGCAGCACCAGCAGCAAAAACAACAGGCTCCACTGTACCCACCGACTACGCAGGGATCCCCGATTGGCGACAAAAACCAAAATTGCGAAGGCAAAGACCCCGATTGCCCCCGGCAAGATCGGCGAGCTGACAAAGCTATCGGCTTGGCTCACCACCCCCGGTGCCACATCCCGAAAGAAATCTGGCAACAACAGTTGCCCCCCAAAGGCAAATCCTAAAAACAGAAAGAAAGTGGTAGACACCACCAACAGCATCAATACCACTAGCAGGCCAAAGAACCGCCAGGGACTCTGTTCCGCCGGGATCCAATAGGACTGAGCAATGGTGATGAATCTCCGCCACAGGGTATGGTCAAAATTGAAATGGGTGGGGGGATTGATCTGGGGCGTGTCAGTCATGTGAGGGTGGTGCGAAAGGGCTGAATGAGAAAGGCCTGAATCTGATCGAGCGGGCAAAACACTCTAAAAAAGCCTAACCGATTGTTCCCGCTGCTGCTGTTAATGAAGGGACAGATCCGGATCTTTCTCCCCTAACGCCTCGTCCTCAAGGTCTCCTTCCAGATTGGCCGCCGCCAGTTCATCCACCGAGAAGTACCGGTGAAACTTATCCGTCACCCGCAGAAAGGCGGACCGACTGCCCGCCTTGCGATACTTGCTGACAAAGCCCTTCTCCACCAGCTCCGCCACATGATGATAGGCTCCTGGCCCCCGCATCTCCACCAGTTGCGACTGAGACAATGGCCCCTTCAGGATAATGGTGGCCAAGGTGCGAGATGTCCCCACCCCAATTTCGGGAGGCAAGAGGTCATTCACCAACGCCAAAAAGGGATCCCGCAGTTGTAGGGCAAACCGATCCGCCTCTGCCACCACCTCTAGGGCCGAATCCCGATAGGCATAGTCCTCCACCAGCTCTAAAACGGCCTCATAGGCATCGTCTTGAGAACAGCGAGCCAACTGAGCCAAGGTGCCGAGGTCGAGGGATTCACCCTTGAGATACAAAATCGCCTCAATATGATTTTTGAGGGCAAAGGATTCCCCCATCTTTTCTGCTGAAGGGTCGCTCAGGGACTCGTCGTGTGCCATCAGCTTTGTGAGGAAAACTCTGCTGGACTAGGATAGCTCACCCCTTGGGGGCAGTAACCCGAACCGCACTCAGTCCAAAACGTCCACACTTGTGCTGGAATTCATGTCCAGATGCTCCCTTTTGAGAGACACTGGGAAAAGGGCATTTAGACATAAATCGTTACTGGAGAGTGTGTAGTGGATCCTGTTCAACCCGCTTTGATTCAGCCGCATGGTGGATCCCTGGTGCAGAGAGTGGCCAGCCCCACCGAGCGCGATGCCATTAAGGAGCACTTTCCGCAGTGGGTTCAGATCACCTTGAGCGAGCGCGCCCAATCCGATCTGGAGATGATCGCCATCGGTGGCTTTAGCCCGCTGACAGGATTCATGGGCAAAGCGGACTATGACAGCGTGGTCAACACCATGCGCCTCGCCAATGGACTGCCCTGGTCGATTCCCATCACATTGCCCGTCGATCCCTCGGTGGCAGATGGTTTGGCAATAGGTCAACAGATCGGCCTGGTCTCCGCTGCGGGATCCCCATTGGGTGTCCTCCACCTCAGCGAAAAGTTCACCTACGACAAAGAGCAGGAAGCTCAGCAGGTCTACGGCACCACAGAGGTGGCCCACCCTGGCGTCAAGGTGGTCTATGACCAGGGATCGGTCTATCTGGCGGGAGAGATCACCCTGTTACAACGGGATCCCCATCCCCTCTTTCCCGATTATCAAATCGATCCAGCCGCCTCTCGGCAGATGTTTTTAGATAAAGGCTGGAGAACCGTGGTGGGCTTCCAAACCCGCAACCCCATCCACCGCGCCCATGAGTACATCCAAAAATGTGCCATGGAAATCGTCGATGGACTGTTTTTGCATCCCTTGGTGGGAGCCACCAAAAGCGATGACATCCCTGCCGATGTGCGGATGCGCTGCTATGAGGTGCTGATCGAGAAATACTATCCCCACGATCGGGTGATCTTAGCCATCAACCCCGCCGCCATGCGCTACGCTGGCCCCCGCGAGGCGATCTTTCACGCCCTCGTGCGCAAAAATTACGGCTGCACCCATTTCATCGTCGGTCGCGATCATGCCGGGGTAGGGGACTATTACGGCACCTACGATGCCCAATACATCTTCGACCAGTTTGAAGCCGCTGAACTGGGGATCCAACCGCTCAAGTTTGAGCACGCCTTCTACTGCACCGTCACCGAGACGATGGCCACCGCCAAAACCAGCCCCAGCACCCCCGAGCAGCGGATCCATCTGTCGGGCACCAAGGTGAGAGAGATGCTGCGCAAAGGGCAGACCCCACCGCCGCAATTCTCTCGGCCTGAGGTGGCTCAGCTATTGGCCGACGCCATGCACGACTAAATCCAACTGCCCTCAGGAGTGAGTCCTTAGGATCCCTTGCCCCCGACCGCTTGCAGCCAGCTCGGTAAGTCGCTGAGGGGGCGAGTGATCCAGCTCCAACCCACCCGGATCTGATGTTCCAGCGTCGGCATCCGGGCCAGATAGACCGTGCGGCGGGCCAAATAGCCCCACGGCCCAGTCAGGGTCAGGCCCATGCTGGAGAGCACGGCAGTATCCACCCCGAGGCTGAGCATCTCCCCTAGCGGCTCATAGCGGAAGGGCAGGAGGGGCCGTTCTGCCGTGGCCAAGGCCCAGATATTCCAGGCACAGTAGCCCGCCTGTTGAAAGGCAGCTTGGGCAGTGGCAGGGATCCGCGCACCCGTAGCATCCACCACAGCAGCCAAGTCACCCAGGGCAAACACCTCAGGCCGATCCTGGGTTTGCAGCGTGGGCTTGATCTGAATGCGGTTCCGGTCATCCCGGTTCAGATCTAAGGCTTGAATCAAGGGGATCGGCTGGGTGCCAGCAGTCCATATCACCCCATTGACCGACAACATCTCTGGCATGGGGATCTGGTCTGTTTCGTCTGGCTGGTGCCGTTGCCATTGGATCCGATCAGCCCCGATCTCCGTCACCTCGCTATTCAATTCCACCGGGATCCCTCGTTGATCCAAAGCCTGACGGGCGGCGGCGGTACTGGCAGCACTAAAGCCCCCTAAGATCTCAGATCCCCGCTCGATCAGATGGATCTCCCCCTGGGATCCCAGTCGATCCGACAGCTTGCAGGCCAGTTCCACACCGCTGGCCCCAGCCCCGACAATGGCTATATGGACAGGGATCCCGGTGGTTTGGGTGGTCTGTTCCCAGGTAGCCAGGGCTTGGCGCAAGCGGTGAACATCCGCCAACTGCCGAAATGAAATGGCATGGTCAGCTGCCCCTGGCACCTGGTGCAATGGGGTTTCGCTGCCCAAGGCCAGGGTGAGATAGTCGTAGTCGAGAGTGTGACCGGATCCCAGCTTGACCTGATGGCTATCGAGATCGATGGTTTCCACCGTGTCTTGGCAAAACTCTAGCTTGACCGATTTCTGGGCTTGAGCCTCTGCAATTAGATCAGCATAGCGGGGGGCCACCTGCCAATCTTCCATTTCCCCCGTCAGTAGCTCGTACAACAGAGGCAAAAAGACAAATCGCTCATTGCGATCCACCAGGGTGATGGTGGGAGGCGTCTGCCAAGGAAGCTGGCAAAGTTCCAACGCCGTATATAAACCACCAAAGCCGCCGCCAAGAATACAAATGCGGGTCATGAGAGAGGAAGGGAAAGGGCAAGGTGCCATGACCAGCCGCAACGGCCAGCACCAGGCAATCCCACCTTAGCAGAGCTGTTGGGATCAAGGTGGGAGCAAAAATGAAAGCAGCAGAGCAGAGCACCCGAACAGGGATCCCTGGGCTTCAGGCTCCTGGGGCATCGGTTGCCACAGTCGACGAGGTATGCACCAGGCGATAGGGCTTATTGGGCTTGCCGATGGAGCGATAAAAGTCTTTGCAGACGTTGTGGGTGAGGCGGTCGCTCATGCTGCGGGTGACTTGAGAGACCACATTGGATCCCACCCGATAGACCATAGGACGGGGCAAAGCCTGCAGAAAGCGGGGCAGCGTCATGTAGATATCCAAGTCCAGCCGCCAGTGGACACGAGTTTGTAGTTGCTCACTATCTGGGGCTAATTGCTCCAACCCAAAATAGGCTTGACAGCCAACGGTGTAGGGCAACCCCTCATCGCTGGGTAGTTTGATAGAACTGAGCCGAAACATCCGGTCGGATTCCTGCCAGATCCGCACCCCAAAGCTGGGCTCCAACTCAAACCCCAAGCCGCCGATCTTGAAAAATTGCAGCCGATAACAGTGGCCCGTCACAGAGGGTGAACTGGGGTCATCCTGGGGCAATGAATGGCCCAAAAAGTCGAGCGCTAAGGGCTCCACCTTGAGGGGCTTAAAACAGCGAGAGATCCAGTCCTCATGATTTTGCAGGTAATGGGCCAACTCCACTTGCCCAGTTTCCAGATCCACTTGGCCCTGCTGCTGGACTGAGATCTGGATGGAGCCGGATCCCCGTGATTGGTCAAAAGAGCTGTCCACGTTAGTTGGGGGCAGGGTTGGTGCGACTGCGCCGGGTCTGGAGCTGGCGATAGACATCCTGGAGATCCACCTGATGATGAGCAAGGGCGACGAGACAGTGATACCAGAGGTCGGCGACCTCACTGGCAATGGCATCGGGATCTTGATCCTTCACGGCCATCACCACCTCAGCGGTTTCCTCGCCAAGTTTTTTCAAGATAGCGTTATCACCCTTGGCCAACAGCTTGCTGGTATAGGAATCCGGCTGGGGATCCGCCTGCCGCTGTTTGACCACGGCGAACACTTGAGACAGGGTATCTCCCACTAGGGTGGGCATTTTGTGCGCTTGATCACCATGTTTCTGAATTGATTCGGGCTTTTGATCTACTGGCTGAGATGCGGGCTGATTAGCCCCATAGGCATCAAAGCCGCCAAAGAAACAACTGCGGGATCCCGTGTGACAGGCGATAGTCCCCACTTGCTCCACCTGAATCAGCAGCACATCTCGGTCGCAGTCAAAGCGGATGTCCTGCACCTTTTGGATGTGGCCAGAGGTATCACCCTTGGGCCAGAGGGTTTGACGTGAGCGGCTCCAAAACCAGGTGCGGCCTGTTTCTAGGGTTTTTTGCAGAGATTGACGATCCATCCAGGCCATCATCAAGACGGTGCCATCGAGATAATCCTGCACAATGGCGGGCATCAAGCCTTGAGGATCCCAGGCGAGGGTATCGAGGCGGGATAGATCAGCCGCCGATAGCTCCAGAGGGGTGGCCATGTCGGTTTGAGCAAGATCTTGGACAACCATTGGGGATAGGAAAGAACGAAATAACCGTGACACCAGATTAACAGAGGTTCAGGCTCAGCCATCAATACTCACGGGGGCTCTTGACTAACCAAAAAGCGGCAGAGACCCAGGGATCCCTGCCGCTATGTGTAAGTGAGACGCTATTGGACGTTATCGCCTCATTTCAATCAGGCTTGTTCAATCAGGCTTGTCTTAGGCACCAATGATGCCGCCGTCATCACGAGTGATCACCACCGTCGCGGAACGGGGGTAGATAGTGTCATCATTGTTGGGCCAGCGGGAATTAAATTTGCCAGCAGCAAAATCTTCAGGGGATGTAGTGGCACCAGGGTGCTGCACGTTGATGAACATGGTGCGCCGATCTGGGGTTGTGATCACGCCGGTGATCTCTTGACCAGTGGGGCCAGTCAAGAAGCGACGAATCTCGCCAGACTCAGGATCCGCTGCCAGCATTTGGTTGTTGCCAAACTGAGCGAAGTCATCCTTATTTTGGTTGGATTCACCGATGTCGGTTTGGATCCAGAGACGGCTTTCGGCATCCACCCACAGACCATCGGGGTTGATAAACATGCCATCTTCATCAAGGGCTTCACCAGACAGGGTTTCGCTGTCATCCGTCGGGCCAGCCAGGACGAACAAATCCCATTCAAACGTCTTGCCCGCGAAGTTTTCACTGGACTCATTCCAACGGACGATATGGCCCCAGCGGTTTTCTGGACGGGGGTTGGAGGCATCTTCTGCCCCAACTTCCCGATTGGTATTGTTGGTCAGAGTGAAATAGACCGCGTTGGTATTGGGATCCACAGCGCCCCACTCGGGTCGATCCATTTTGGTGGCACCAACAAAGTCAGCCGAGGTACGGGTGTTGACGATCACATCTGCTTGGCTGTTGAAGCCATTCTCAGGTGTCAAGCCATTCTGTCCAAACACCAAGGCTACCCATTCGCCGGATCCATCGTCGTTGAACTTGGCCACATACAGGGTGCCGTTGTCCAACAGGTGACCGCCAGCAGTATCTTTGAAAAATGGCTGAGCGGATACATATTTGTAGATGTATTCAAAGCGTGCATCGCAACCCTGATAAACGACCACGGGTTCACCTTCCACAGCAGGCTGAAACACCGCACCCTCGTGGGCAAAGCGACCGAGAGCAGTGCGCTTTTTGGGGTTGCCGTCAGGATCAAAGGGATCGAACTCGACCATATAGCCAAAAGCGTTGGGCTCGTTTCGGTAGTCATCCAGGGGGCTATTACCGTTAGGGGTAACGTTGAATCGCGCATACTCATCGGCACCATTGGCAGCCAACTCCCAGCCATAGCGAGAAGGCCGGCCTACCCGAACCCCATAGCGGGTATGTTCGCGGGGTACGCTTTCGTCGCCCTCTTCTAAATCCACATTGCTGAAGTAACCGGCCCAGTTTTCTTCAGAAGCCAGGAAGGTATTCCAGGGAGTGACGCCATGGGCGCATTGATTCAGCATCCCGCGAGTCATGGTGCCATCATTGCTATACTTGGTTCTCACAAAATCGGAACCGCGCACAGGCCCATGAATTTCCATCGGGGTTCCAGCGGTAACACGGCGGTTGAGGTTGTCCCGCACCACCTGCCAAGAGCCATCTTCTTGCTTGGCAATATGCACCACACTGACGCCGTGAGCGTTGATCTCTTTCAGCACTTCATCGGGATCCCGTGTGCCATCTTCATTGACAGGATAGGCACCGCGATCAAACTCTTGACCAATGGCAGCAACGTGCATAAACCGTGGCTCAACATACTCGTGGTTGATCACCAACAAGCCTTCATCAGAGCTGCCTTCATAAGGATCCTCCCCTTCAATGGGGTAGAAGTGCATGCCGTCATGGTGGGATCCCACCTGCATGCCTTGCTCTTCACCAGTGTTGTCTAGTTTGTACTCGGGATAGCTACCACTGATGGGAGTGCCCCATTCCAAAATGGTGGTGGCTGTATAGCCTTCTGGAACCACAACGGTGTCGGCATCGCTGATGGGGATAGCTTTGAACCCTAATAGCTTGCTGCCGCTTTGGGCGTTGGCTGTGCGAGAGAGCAGGCTAACAGCTGGAGCGGCAAAGAAAGAAGCCACCGCAGCAGCGATGCCACCTTGCAGTACCTGGCGACGCTGAACTCGCTTGGCAACAATATCGCCAAAAAAGGGGTTTTTAGATTGATTACTAACGGGCTCATCACCGTTATCAAAAGGTCGTTGAGGATGCTTATTCACGCTGGGTTCTCCTGTCAAGTCTGACTGTAAAAATGCAATAGAAGGGATGAGCCTGATCGATCGTCTGACGAATTTTTGTCTCAAAATTGACATCAAGAAGCCAACTGAGATTCAACAAACTTTCTCCTGACACCACTTGTCTTAAAGTCAAAACAGTGCAGCATCTAAAAATAGAGAAAGCAAACCAATTCAGCTCGGGCTCATCGTAGGACAGCAAGGTTATGAAGGGGATAACACTGGGTTAACAAAGGGATCCCGATGGAAATTGAGTACATGTTTAGAACCTAGACAGACTGGGTATGTCTGACGTTGAAAGGCTCGACAGCCTGCTGGATAAGGCATTGTTTCCTCCCTCAGCTCAAGGATCCCAATGCTTAATTTTTCCTATAGATCACCTGGTCTCCCTGGCGAAAACTTTGGGCAGTGTTCTGCTATGGCGCGATGGAGGTGTTAGGGAATACAAGAATCAGGGCTATTGTCACTTAAGATTTTGTCTCGTATCTCTTTAATCATTGGCAAAAGTGCCCAGTGCTCGGCGGCATCAATCGGTATCAATCCACTATTAACAAGGGGCTTAAGCCCCTTGCCTAAGCTGCCCCATGATAGATAGATCATAGTTAGATCTCTAGTGCCCGCCCGCAAAGACTAATGGATCCTGTGACAACACCATCGGGATCCCTGCCCCAAAGATCCTTAGCACCTGAAGATCAGAGCCGATGGGTGGCAAGATGGTGAGTGGTCTTTATCTCTGACGATCTTGGGTTTAGCCCGTGCCTATCGACGGTTGGTGCCCCATGTACGCCCTCACCTGGGCATGATTGCAGTGGCGTTAGCCTCTACGGTGGGATTTGTCCTGACCATGCCGCTGCTGGCTTTTATGATCGAGCAATTGGCCCGCTCGGTCAACGGTGGCGATCTGGCCGGGATCTTCCGGTTAGCCTGCTTCGGCATCGTGCTCTTTGTGGTGCGGGGATCCTTTCAGTATGGGCAAGATGCCCTGATGGCCAAGGCAACGCTGCAAATCGTGCTGGAGCTGCGCTGTCAGGTCTATGCTCATTTGCAGACCCTCGATCTGGATTACTTTTCCACCAATCGCACAGGCGATCTTACCTATCGGATCACCGAAGATCTCGATCGGGTGGGGGAGGCGATCCACAAGTTTTTTCACCAATTCATCCCCAGCGTCCTGACCATCTTGGCGGTGCTGGGTTACATGATCTATCTGAATGGCACCTTGACCTTGGCTACCCTGATCGTGGCTCCCCTAATGGGGATCTTGATCAGCTGGTTTGGGGAAAAATTGCTGACCCAATCTCGCCGCAGCCAAGAGCAGGTCTCCAATCTGGCCTCGCTGTTGACCGAAACCTTTAACGGGATCCATCTGATCCGGGCCTTTGCCTCCGAGGCCTACGAGCAGGGGCGATTTGGGGCCATTGCCGAACGTAACCGTGCCGCCCGCTTTCGCACCGAACATGTCAAGGCGATCCAAAATCCGGTGGTGGGCTTTTTGTATGCCATCAGCGTCTTGGTGGTGTTTATGTTGGGGGGATGGCAGATCAGTCAAGGACGGCTGACGGGCACCCAGTTTTTGGGCTTTGTGGCCGGTTTGGCCCTGTTGATCGACCCAATTGTCCTGATCACCAACAACTACAGCGAGCTCAAGGCCGGGGAAGCCTCAGTGGATCGAGTCTTTGAGCTATTGCAAGCCCAAGCCCAGGTGCGTGAGCTACCCCAAGCCCCAGCCCTACCCCCCGTGACGGGATCCGTTACATTCGAGCAGGTCAGCTTTGCCTATCAGCCCGATCAGCCAGTGTTGAAATGCATCAAGCTGCATGTCAAGCCCGGTGAAATTGTTGCCCTGGTGGGATCCTCGGGAGCGGGCAAATCCACCTTGGTCAGCCTCATCCCTCGGTTTTACGATCCGGTACAGGGGCGCATCTGCATCGATGGCATCGACATCAAAACCGTTACCCTCAAGAGCCTGCGAACGCAAATTGGCATCGTGCCGCAGGATGTGGTTATGTTTTCGGGCACCATCGCCACCAACATTGCCTATGGCCGGGATCCCTTTGATCTGGCAGATGTAGAACGGGCCGCTCGGATTGCCAATGCCCACGACTTCATCACCGCACTGCCAGATGGCTATGGCACATGGGTGGGGGAACGAGGGGTGACCCTGTCGGGAGGACAACGACAGCGGATCGCCATCGCTCGGGCAGTGTTACTGCGGCCCAAGATTTTAATTTTGGATGAGGCCACCTCAGCCCTGGATAGCGAATCGGAATCCCTGGTACAAGAAGCCCTGCAACGGCTGATGCAGGGTTGTACGGTATTTGTCATCGCCCACCGCCTTTCCACGGTGCGAGATGCCCATCGCATCTTGGTGTTGGAGAAAGGGGAGATTGTAGAATCTGGCGACCATGAACAGCTATTGGCCCAAGGGGGACGCTATGCCCAGTTCTTGCTCCGCCAGTTTGAACAGACGATCTCTGGCTAGGGATCCCAGAGTGATTGAGTTGTGTATCTGCGGTGATGATGTATGTGCAGTGATCTCAAAGCAAAAAGCCCCTACAAAGTAAGGGCTTCAATCTTATGGAACTTCAACCTTATGGAACTATGAGATTGGATTTTTGATTAGAGTATCGAAAGATGGAGGCGATGACCATCGAATAATCTTTATGACCCCTCTATTATATGGAGTATCAACTCTATATCTGCTGTTAAGGCTTTGTGGAGGGATAACGGAGCCAGGGACTTAGGCCGATTGGTGTACAGGGATCCCGTCTGTTGCCATGGACGGGGATCCCATCGGCTTGTAGGTGCCCCAACCAAAGTAGCTGTACTCAATCTGGCAGGCTTCTTCCATGCTCTCAGCCTCGAAGGTCAGAAGCTGCTTCGCTCCGGGATCCAGGAGTGTACGGGCACGATGATTGGTGGACGGGAACATACTGGTATGTCCGTCCTCATTCAGCCACAGTTCGTAGTTCTGTTTCATTCCCACATCCTAACGAGTTCATGGGATAAATGCTGTACCTTAGATTACTTCAATGTCTATGCGCACATCAGAGCCTGGGGGAAACGGTCGGGGAAATCGTTGGGTGCAAGGGTCTATCCCTCCAGCCGCTCCAACTCTCTCAATCCATACTCGGGCCTGACGGAGAGCATTCTCCCTCACTTTTAAGTCAGGAGGATCTAACGTCCTCTCTAGTTTTTCAAGCAACTGCAAGCCGTCAGCCATTGTAGGGGGCATATTCCGATACTTCGATGTCGTTTGAATCTGAGACCAATAGGATTCAGGGACTCTAAAGAGTAGCAGACACCGCCCCGGTCTACCGCTGCTGATTTGGGCCGTTGTTGGCAGCTGAATTCCCCAACGATCCACCATCTCCGAAGCTGCTAGACCATCAATATCGAGACCAGCCAATCCGCCTGACTGGGGGCCAAATAAAACGCCATAACCACCCACAACGGATCCCTGATGTCGGGATCCAAGAGCAGGGAGATCCGCCCATTGAAGGCCATTATCAGTCCAGCCTTGACCAATAGGTTTTTTGGATCCCTGACGGATCGGGACAAATTGCCAATCAGCTTCTGCGAATTTTGAGGAGTTTTTTGTCATTGGTTTAAGCATCTCAAACCACCTCCAAAGAGGGGATACTGACCAATTCTGATGGATCAAAATCTTCATCCCTGAGACATCTCAAACACCCGTAAGAACCATCCAGGGGTGATTGGATCCCTCGGTCTAGGCAACCATCACAGGGATCCCATTCTGTTATATTAGATTCACTCATTTCTAAATCTCCAGTGATGAGATCCCCCCGACAGGGATCCCGGTTTTATTTCATATGTTTGTGTCCCTTTGTGTGTGTTACCTATCAACCTGACCAGTTTTCAGTCAGTTACAGTTGCCCCAGCCTCGATGAAATGTTGGATGTCAGACAATCGCCAACGAGTAGACTTGTTGATGTGTAGCGGTTGGAGTAATTTCCCAGAATTAAGCAGGTTATAAACGCTGCTTCGGCTGATTCCCAAAACAACGCAAACCTCCTTGATCGTTAGCAATCTGTCCGTGTTGATCATTTGTGGCCTTAGAAAACAGAACATGCCTTCACCGTAGCTATGCAAGTCAAGGGTTGTCCACACCTATTTTTGATGTTGGTTGATTTTATCAACAGAAGAATGTAGTCTCTAGACAACTATTCTAGAGACTGCATTTTGGGATATAAAACCAATTACACTGGGGTTTTCTGTATTGTGATATTGGTTTTTTTTTGCTTATAAATTAAACTTGTCAGATGTCGATGAAAGAATCAGGAAATCAAATTCCCTTTCAGTCTATCTGTGTAATCCGACCAATCTTGCATCATCGCCCGTCGTGTTTCGATGTTTGTTGTCCGGTTGTAGGCCCGACCATTGGGATCCCTGATCACATGTCCCAACTGCTGTTCGATAACATGTGGCGAGTATCCCAGCGTTTCATCTAGCAATGTCCGGGCTGTTGCCCGCCACCCGTGGTTAGTCATTTCTTCCTGGGTGACGCCCATAGCCCTGAGTGCCACCAAACAGGCCATGTCGGACATTGGCCTGGATCCCGTTCGAGCCGACGGGAAAACATATTGACCGGATCCAGTGACCGGATAGAGATCCTTGAGGATGTCCGCCGCCTGTTTGGATAACGGCACGATGTGGGGTTGTTTGGTTTTTGAGAGGGTGAATCTCCACTCAGCCGCTTCGAGATCGACATCAGCCCACCGCATCTGTCGGAGTTCACCCGGTCGACAAAATAACAACGGGTGGATCCTGAGAGCTGCCCCCACGATGGATCCCGGCTGATAACTGTCAATCATCCGTAGGATCCTGCCCACCTCTGCGGGATCTGTGACCGCCGCCATATGTTTAGTCTTTGCTGGCGACAACACCTTGGATAGTCCTACACAGGGATCCCGGTTGCACCGTTCAGTGATGATGGACTAAGACGGACACTGTTGGACAGTGCGAGAGATGTAATCCTTGCTGGGTAAGGCTTTTTGGACTTTGATGGACACTATTGGATTGTTTGATGATGGAGGCGATGGGAGTCGAACCCATGTCCGGATCTAGCTACTGGGGGATCCCTCATTCACAGGCTTAGCTCAAATGTCTCCTGAGCAGATATCCGCCGTTATGCCCGACGAAGAGCCTTGGGGCTAAGTCTTATTCTAGAGTTCCGCCACCACAAAAACTCTAGCCGCATCCACTGAGGTTAACCAAGCTGACTTAATGGAGTCATCAGTTGGTGCTCGAAAATTCTAGTTTTTAGTTAGAATTAAGCGGCCAAGACGGCTTGCTTACGAGCAAAAGGAACGATGTTGTTCGCACTTAACGTGTGATGAGTCAGTTGTTAACGGGATTAACTCAGTCCCGGCCTGTATCAGAAACCCTGCTTCCCTATCCCGTCGAAGCCGTTACGCCCCCTAGAGGTTGATATGCCAGAGTTTTCTAGACTTTCTGGTTATCTTTAGCTTAACACAGGCAATTGAGGCAGGCGTATCTGGGGACGAGTGGCTCCCCCAATGGCCGCCACACTGCTCGGTTTGACAATGGTTCTGACAATGGTTCTGGCAATGGGCCTGATAATGAGCTCAAGTCACCTTTTCCAACACAAATAAGCTGCCCTCACTGCCACGCCCCAGGCGCAAGTCCGAGTCAAGATAGGTGATGTCCAGCCATCCCTGCTGTCGTCCAGGTGGGATGTCGATTTTGAGGGCTGGGATCGACTCAGGCTTGTGGTTCAGCAGCGCTAAGAAACTGCTGATCTCATAGTTCATGGGGCCTTGGGCTCCAATGACAAATCGAGAGAAGGAGACCTGCACCCTCACCTCTGACTCAACACTAAACGTCGCCACGACTGCCACCAGTCCCGCTGGCAAGATGGCTTTAAACCATCCAGAGCTGATGATTTCAGCCACGTTGATCACTTGTTGTTGGTCAGCCCGAATCGCCTGGTAGATGTTGCCACCCGTGTAGCCCGGTAGCAGTTGGCTCAGCCTCAATAGATCTTGGCTGGTGGTGTACAGCGTCCGCCAGTTGGCCGAAAGAAGCTCAGCCGCCTGGGTGGGGGCAGGGGTAGGATTGAGAGCTTCTAGCTGGTTGATCAGGTCTAGGATGTCATTTTTTTTGGAGGCGGAGACATGGCGGCCTCGATCGGTTGTAGCCACCAGCTCCAGCAACCTGCTCTTGAGAGTAGCTCTGGCGGTTGATGGATTTGTCTCAAGACCTGGGGATCCCGGCTCAGTCATGGGGGCTAGGGGTTGGGTCTAGGGGTTATCTGATTGTCTCGGAACAAACTTGTCAGCCAAGCAGCTCGTCAGTGTCCTAAACTTAGCACTTGAGCAGGGATCCTTGAATGGATCCCCAACCCCATTCATTCAGCCCCTCTAGCCCTAGCAGGATCCTATGGATCGACCCACCCTGATCATCATGTTCACCTCTGTTTTGGGGGGTGTGATCGGCCAATTATTGCTCAAAGCTGGAGCGATTGCCCTAGGACCCATCCAGGCGGGCAACCTATGGCAGAAACTATGGGCGATGGCCTCCCAGCCCATGATCCTGGCGGGATTTTGTATTTATGGCATGGCAGCGTTGGGGTTTATTGTGGTGCTGTCCCGCGCCAAGTTGAGTGTGGCCTCGCCTCTGATTGCCACCAGCTATGTGTTTACGGTGTTGGCGGGCAGCGTCTTTTTTGGGGAGGAGGTGCCCCTGATGCGTTGGGTGGGGGTGGGGTTGATTTTATTGG
>JBHJNR010000085.1:0-4576 GCA_050330615.1 Cyanophyceae cyanobacterium | reverse complement strand
GCGCCTGTATCACTACTACGCAAGTCTGCCTTCACGGGATGTAAAGCCCCACCCAGCCAGGTCTACGAGTGCATTGCAATTCTATTTTACCTGACGGCGGCTAAAGCCGCCGAATCGCTATTCCACCCCGCTCTAAAGAGACGGGGCTACCAAGCTCCCGAGCATTTACGTGTGGGATGAGGGTTCTTGGGGTGTCAGGAGAGGGAGGCTGAGCAACTGAGACCGCTGTAATGGCCACTGCATCACTTCGGATTGAGCAAAAAGTTATGGGCAGCTGGATCTAGAATGAATCGACTAAAGTCTGCCTGGCTGAGCGGTGGGCTAAAGTAGTGGCCCTGGGCCTGATCGCATCCCAGTTGTTGTAAAACTTGTAACTGACCCCGACGTTCCACCCCATTAGCTGAGATCAATAGACCCAGGCTATGCCCCATCTCAATCATGGCCTTAACCAGGGCTTGATCCCGTCCCTCAGCATTAGCATCCTCCAGATTTTCGATGAATCCCTGGTCAATCCGCAATTGATGAAGTGGCAGCTCCCGCATATAAATCAGAGAGGCATGACCTTTACCAAAATTATCCAGGGCCAGTTGGATGCCCATGTCATGGAGCTGGCGTAAGGATTGGATCACCCAATCCATATCTTGGATTGCCACTGATTCAGTCAATTGCAGCTCCAAGTAGCTACCAGGAAAGCCGGTTTGCCTCAGAACATCAGCGATCTGCGGCACCAGATCCCGCTGGATAAATTGGCGAAAGGAAAGGTTGATGGCGATCCGAATCGGGGTGGTCTGGGATCCCTGTTCCAGCCACTCCCTCCCCTGAGTGCAAGCCTTCCACAATACCCACTGCCCCAGGGATCCAATCAAGCCGGAATCCTCGGCGGCCTTGACCACCCTGCCAGGGGATAAACAATCCCCCTGTGGGGTTCTCCAGCGGAGCAAGGCTTCTGCTGCGGTCATCTGTCCGGTGTGTAGATCAATCAGCGGTTGAAAATAAAGCAGCAAGCCTTCTTCCTGATCGAGCGCTTGGCGCAATTGGTTTTCTAGCCGCAACCGCTCTAGGGTATTGGACTCCAGAGAGGGTTGATAGCGTTCGATACAGCCATGGCCCTGACTTTTGGCTCGATACATGGCGGCATCAGCTCGGCGGACCAAGCTGTCCACATCACTGCCGTCTTGCGGAAAGATGCTGATGCCAATGCTGCCAGAGATATGCAGCATGTGATGATCCAACAGAATAGGTTCATGGAGAGTGGCTAGGATCCGCTCCGCCACCTGAGTAGCCTCTTCACCTCGATCCAGATTGGCCAGCACAAAGGTAAACTCATCTCCACCCATACGGGCGATCAGATCGTCTGACCTGACACAGGTTTTGATCCGACGTGCCACCTCCTGCAATAGCCGATCTCCAATGCTGTGACCCAGGGTATCGTTGATGTTCTTGAAAGAATCAAGATCCATGAACATGATCCCCACCCGAAAGCCCTCCGCTTGGGCCTGCTCTAACACCATGCGGAGATAGCTCTGAAACACTAGCCGGTTGGGCAATTGGGTCAGGGCATCATAGTGGGCCAAATAGGCCATCTTGGCCTCCGCCTGTTTGCGGGGTGTGATGTTGACGGCAATGCCAATCACACCTTTGCGGTTGGGCAGGGGATCCAATCGACATTCGTAGGTCTGCCCCTGAGAGGCAACTTCGTAGGTGACCCGCTCTCCTTTTAATGCTTGGCGATGGCTTTCGGCCTGCTGAAGGAGGGCATTGCCCAGATTCGCTGGCTCTCTTGGGATGGGACTTGGGGTCACCACAGATGCCGAAAAACGCTGAGGAGGCAGCAGATCATTGAGATCTAGATCGCTGATATGACGACCAACCAAGGATTCAGACAGGCCAAAATTGACCGGATCCCCACCTGCAATATGGGTGTAGTTCAGATTCTCATCCACAATCCAGATCACAGCGGGCACATGACTGAGCATGATCTGGCGTAGCTGTTCACTTTTACGCAGGGCTTCCTCTGCCCACTTGCGCTTGAGCAGTTCTGGGTGGAGGGGCAGCGTCAGATCTTTCTCCGGTTCGGAGGAACCCGATGCAGGGGCTGGGGGGGGCATTGTCAAGACATCTGGGGGCTTGATGGGTGGTTGCAAGTCCCATTCCGCCTGGATCCGATTGATCAGCCGCTGAGCGGATTGTAGAGCCAAAAACAGCCGCCTGCGATCTAACACCTTGAGCAGGCTGATGATACTGACTAAACCCAGGGATCCCTGAGTTTGAAAACAGAGGGCAGATCGTCCCTGTTGAGCTAACTCTAGATAGGCTGTTGCCGCCCCTTGGCTGGGGTTGAGGATGATTGGGGCCGGGCACAACAGTCTAGCGGAGGGCTCTAACCAGTGGGCCAAGACCTGCCGATCCGTCCAGATGGCGCGGGCCTGCTGGGGCTGTCTTGGCTCGGTGACAATCAGCCACCGTTGCTGGGTCTCCACTAGCTGGGTGGCCATGCCCATTGCCACAGCATATGGATCTGCCTCTAGATCTAGTTCCAGGCAGGGGATCCCCGGCACCGCAACAGCAGCCAATGAAAATAATTTCAACAGCTCGGTGGCTTGCAACTTTTTCAACAGACCGAAGGGGGTCAGGGATCCCTGGATTTCTCCAGATGAATCCAAGATTGGCACGATGCCCCATTGTTTTTCCTCCATCAGCTGGGCGGAGACCAAGGCAGTATCGACATCTGGGCGAGAAAGAGGATCCTGAGGATCAAGGATCGGGAACCGCGAGCGATCTAGCAGGGGTGCGCTATCCAGCTGGAGCAGATCCGCAATTGTGCAACGATCTGGCTCCAGACCTTCTACCCAGGCTCGCAAGAGATGCCAAGGGGTGAGGATGCCAATTACCTCTTCCTCATTTTTGAGCAACACTTCCCCCAACAATCCCACCTGAGGCAATCCCTCCCCTCCGATCATCAGGTGGGCCACATCTGTCAACGTGTCTGCCAGAGAAACACTGGGGGGCAGCATGGCAAGGGAGGAGCTAGGGGGAATCACGATAGTGAGGGTGACGATTTTATCGGAGTTGTGGCAATAAAATGTTAACATTTTGGACTCCCAGACCAAAAAGCGTGAGGGAGTCACGTTAAAGCTATTAAAAAATTTATCATTGGGGGGGCTTAGCCCGTCATCCTAAGCCAATCAGCCCGACAAAATCTATATCATTGAAAAATTTAGTTGTTCAGTTGTAGCCATTGTTGCAAATAAGGGAATAGCTTTTGGTTGGCCATCGGGAAGGCATAGTCCTTGAGATGATCGGGTGGGATCCATCGGACGTCTGCACATTGCAGTGGGCGGGCTTCGCCACTTTGGTACCGGCAGATATGGGCGATCAAGGTGATGGTGAAGTGGGTGTATTCATGCTCAATGGTGGCTAGCTCCGCCTCAGCCGTGACATCGATGCCGATCTCTTCTTTGACCTCTCGTACCACACAATCAGCTGGACTCTCCCCTGGCTCAATTTTGCCGCCAGGAAACTCCCACAATCCCCCTAGCATGGAGGTTTCTAACCTCTGATCAATCAGCAGCTCATGGCCGCGAAATACGACGGCTACAGCGATCACTTTGTGGGGACGAGGGGACGAGGGTTCCTTCATGGGTAGTTGCTCAACGCGACCTTGATTGTAGGCGCAACAGTGGGTCTGCCAGGGACACTTGTCACAATCTGGATCTCGCCGCCGACAGAGGGTGGCCCCCAGATCCATCAGGGCTTGGTTGAAATCGCGCGGATAGTCGGGATCCAGCAGGGTTTCTGAGAGCTGCCAGAGCTGGGGCAGGGCTTTGGCAGGAGGAACTGGCAATGCCCCTAGCCGAGCCAGCACCCGTTTCACATTGCCATCCATAATCGCCCAGGGCTGATCAAAGGCTGCGCTGAGGATGCCGCCAGCAGTGGTGCGGCCAATGCCGGGAAGAGCCACCACCTGCTCAAACTGGGTGGGAAAGGATCCCTGGTGCTGCTCGACAATCCACTGGGCCGCTCGGTGCAGGTTGTGGGCGCGGCGATAATAGCCCAATCCTTCCCAGAGTTTCAGCACTTGATCGCGGTGGGCTTGGGCCAAATCGAGCAGGGTGGGCAATGACTCTACCCAGCGCTGGTAATAGGGCAGCACCGTCTTGACTTGGGTCTGTTGCAACATAATCTCCGAGACCCAGATGGCATAGGGATCTCGTGTTTGTCGCCAAGGTAAGACCCGCCCATAGCTGTGATACCAGGCTCGCAAGGTCTGGCGCAGTGGGGCCCTGATCTCGGGATCCCAAATACTGCTATCAAAGGCAATCCTCAATCCTGAGCCTTGGAAATGGGATACAACCCCCGTCCTTCTAGGACGGCTTTTCTTCTTGTAGCCTATCAATCCAGCCCCCTATCATCTGCGTCATGGTTTTCCTCTTGGACGCTGCAACACGGCGCAGTTTTTCCAGCCTATCAGAGTCAACGCGAATACTTAATCTGTCTCTAGTCATGGCTAGTATTTGGCTATCCAGCAATGCTAGAATACTAGCATGAAAGCACGTTTCAACTATCGACTCTACCC
>JBHJNR010000084.1:0-5875 GCA_050330615.1 Cyanophyceae cyanobacterium | reverse complement strand
CTCTCAGGTAGGCCCCTCCCCCTGGGTTGTCCGTGATCATGGTTGCAGGCAAGCCCAAGATGGCCATCTCCCGCAACGGCAAGGCGGAGTCCTCGGCTAGCTGGATCTGAGTGCAATCTGTCGGTTCCGAGGCAGCGAGGGGTTCCCCAGATTGAGGCTCTGAGGTTGCGGCCCATAGCGGGCCTTGAGTATTTTGAGGGTGGGTCTTGATGGCAATAATTTGGGGGATGGCTCCTAGCAACAGGGCTATGAGCAGTTGACGGACTAGGGCTAGGGGCCTCTTCATAACTGAGGATCGAGATCAGATTCCCCTCAATGTAGCGTTTAGGGATCCGGTTCAGTCCACCATGCTCTTGAATGAATGTGAATAGGGGAGCCGAAGATGGATCTGGTGGATCAAATCCATCGCAAGCCCCTAGAGACGACGACCGGTCAGGGAAAAAGCGCGAGTCTGGGTGATCTCGGCCCACACCAGGGATCCCTTTAGTGCCTCGATATCTCCGTCTACAAACACCAAGCGATTGCCACGGGTACGGCCCATCACCTGCGTGGGATCCTTGAGATTGGCGCTTTCCACCAAAACCTCCACTCGCTGCCCCAAAAACCGGGCATTACGCATGGCGGCGGTCTCTGAGACCAGTCGGTTCAACCGTTGCAGCCGATCCTTCTTAACCTCTTCGCTCAATTGCTCGGCCCAGTCTGCTGCTGGAGTGCCGGGACGGGGGGAGTAGGCCGCTGTGTTGATCAGGTCAAATTCTAGATCTTGCACCAGTTGCAGGGTGTCCTGAAATTGCTCTTCGGTCTCGCCCGGAAAAGCCACGATGGCATCAGCACTGATGGCCGCCTCTGGCATCACCTGACGGATCCGCTCGATAATCTGGCGATACCGCTCATGGGTGTAGCCCCGCCGCATCCGCTTCAGCACCTCGTTGTTGCCCGCCTGAAAGGGGATATGAAAGTGCTCACAGACCTTGGGCAGCTCGGCACAGGTGTCGATTAGCTCTGGCGTAAAGTAGCGGGGATGGCTGGTGGCAAACCGGATCCGCTCGATGCCGTCCACATCATGAACCTGCCGCAACAGCTCGGCCAGGGTCACCTTGGGATCCAGATCCCGCCCATAGGCATCGATATTTTGTCCCAGCAGCGTCACCTCTTTGAAGCCCGCTGCCGCAATCTGCTCCATCTCCAGCCGGATCGCCGTCGGAGTGCGCGATTGCTCTAGCCCCCGCACGCTGGGCACGATGCAATAGGTGCAACGCTCATTGCAGCCATAGATCACATTCAGCCAAGCGGTGACGGTGCTATCCCGCCGGGGCTTGGTGATATCTTCTGGGATCTCGATTGGCTCGGTGGCCACCACCTGATTGCCCGCCTCCACCTGGGCCAGCAGATCTGCTAATCGGTTGACATACTGCGGCCCCATGACCAGATCCACCTCGGGCACCCGCCGCAGCAGCCGATCCCCTTCTTGCTGAGCTACACAGCCCGCCACCACAATTTTGAGAGTGGGATCCTGGCGTTTGCGCTGTGCCTGTGCCCCCAGATAGGAATACACCTTCTGCTCTGCATTGTCCCGAATCGTGCAGGTGTTGTAGAGCAGCAGATTGGCCTGATCGGGATCCTCGGTGTGACGATAGCCCAGGGTTTCCAACACGCCCGCCATCCGCTCGCTATCGGCCCGGTTCATCTGACAGCCAAAGGTGATGGTGTGATAGGTGCGAGCCTGGGATCCCGTTTGGGGTTCGGTGTGATCTTTAGGATCTAGATCTACTAGATCTAATGGATCGAGAACAGGCTGATCAAGAGGCTGAGAAGATAGGACGGGCATAGGTAGGGGGCACAATGGCAGGGCTGAACAGGGGGATCCAAAGTCTGGGGGATCCCTGAGAACCGATTGTCACTTTAGCAAAGGTTTAGCAAAGGTTGGCCAGGGTGCTCCAATTGTGGGAATGGGCAAGAGTGTCTACCTGAAGATTCATCGGATTCAAGATCTTCTCAGAGCATTACGACCCCCTATCGGCCCACCCATCCTGAAGGTCAGCGCCTGTTGATTTGAACCAAAATGGTTTGGTCTTTGATGGTGGTGTCATCCGCCAATAGAAAAGCCTTGCTCAAAATCACCGCCAATAGATGATCCCCCTCAAAGGGCAAAAACAAGGGATCCCGGCTGCCTCCAGAGAGCTGATTGGGGACGATGCACAAGTAGCGTTGCCCTGGATCCATGAGAATGTTGCCGCTACCCAGATGGATCCGATAGGTAGCCAAGGTCCCCTCCACCACCAAGAATCGATCCTCAAATCGACAGCGATCCCGGATCTTGAGACGGGGGATGAGGTTTTCCAGCACCTGGCGACGGGTTTGGGCCGATGCCCCCAGTTCCCCAAAAGAAAAGGTCTGCCAGTAGTCTCGGTGGCGACCGTCTGTGCCCCCATCCGACCAAGTGGGGTCATTGCCAACACTGGCCACCCCCACAAACAAATCCACATCCCGCATGATCTCGGAAAACACCAGAGCCGGAATCTGTTCTAAAGGTAAGGGATCCACCCTGTCAGAGCGGGGATCCTGTGTATAGTCCACTCCACCGCCCACGTGGGCATAGTTGAGGGGGGCTTGCTGCGGATAGAAACGCACTTGATCCGTTCCCACATAGAGAAACGTTCCTGACTGGGCTATCTCTTCCCCGATGCCACCCACCCAAAACTCGGCCCGGATGCCGTAATGGGGCAGCACCTTCATGGCTGGGGGAGCGTCATCATCCACCATCAGCCGCAGTTGATTTTTCCAGCTTCGCTGTCCACACAGAGCATGAACAATATGTTGCCTCAGGATATGGGCAGCAAATCGATTGGAATAGGTGCGGGTGGTTTCTTCGGCTGGGGTGAGCAGATAGATTTCGCGGTGGGCCTGTTTGAAGGGTTGTTGCACCTCGTGATCCATCAGCCACTGTCGCCACCTCATGATCGTCTCTGTTGCGGCGTGAATCGGATGCCACAGTTGGACTTGAGTTTCGGGATCCAGCCAGGTGAGGGGATCCCCGTTGACATTGACCATCTGCCCCTGATGCCAAATCCCCAGCCCCAATTGCTCTCCTGATCGAAAGTGCCAGATCAGCCGCCGCGCCAATGTCCCCACCAAAGGGTGAGCTAAGTAGCGTTGCTGCCAGGTGGCTAGAGTCCAGGAATGAGCCTGTAAATAGAGCCCTTCAATTCGATCCCGTTGGGCGGGCAGCATTTTTTGAATCTCTTGGGCCGCTTGCTTCAGTTCCTTGAGATCCTCAGCCCAATCTTTTTTCACTGCAGCTGGCACCGACTTTTGGGGTTGACCATCGGGCTTAAACCAGCGTAATTCGGTTGTAGCCGTGCCCGTGACCACCAGCTCTGCCGTAAACTCTCCCAACGTCTCTCGCCGGGATCCCACCTCCTCTAGTCCATAGGTGGGCACCGACATTTCTTCGATTTCCTGGCGCGGTAAGCCCATTCGTTCGGCTACTTGGTTAAAAACTTTGTCGATACCCTTTTGAGCTGTCCCAAACTTGACTTTGGCTTGCAGCCAGGTCAACTGCGGGATCCCTAAGCTAGAATCCATAGCTCCCAAGGCCCAAACACAGGCATTGCCCAAGCGCACACAGCGCGGCCCTTTGAGGGGGACTTTCCGATAAGCCGACACCGCCAACCCCGCGACCGCCCTAGCCAGGGGCAGATTGGCACCTGCTGCACTCAACCACACCAAGGCTTTGAGAATGTCAGCATTGCGCTCGTTGATCAGCAGGTTGGGATCCGAACTCCACTCTGACCACCCTTCAATCCGTTGAGTGCGAGGCTGATCCACTAGTGGGAACCACGCCAGGAGATAGCCTTGAAACACTGGGATCCCGATTTTTGTGAGTAGGGCTTGATTGCTTTTGAGCCATGCCGACTTGGGGTTGCCCCCTGTTTCCTGGAGGGCATTTTCCAATAATTGCGACCACAGTTTTTGCTGCTCTAGGGGCAGGGATCCCAGCGTTGCCAGCGCCACATCTGACCAAGCTTCACCAGGTTCGATAAAAAAGTTGATTTCCTCTACCGATGTCACCAAGCGTTCTAACTTGGGGCCATATTTGCGGTAATCAGCAGAGCCGGAGTGGTGCTGTCGGAACGAGTTCACTGCCGCTTTTAATTCCGGTGGGCAGGGATGATTTTGCAAAAAGCGCTCTATAGCCTTGGTAATCGCAGGCATGTGATACCAAATCCAAGAACCTCGCTGGGCTTGGGTCAAAAGCACCACCAGTTGATCCAGCGAAAAAAGGATCGGTAACTTGAACAGGCTTTCTAAAACTGAGAGGACATTGACCCGTCGTGGATAGTGACGTTCCATGAAATCGGAATTAGAGCTACCTGGCTGCTTGAGCAACCACTCGAACATCTCAAATGCCAGTGTGCCTTGCTCGGAAGGGGATAGCCCTAAGACCTGCTCTCGGTAGTGGGTGGTCTTCAGATCCACCGCAGGACCCTGGGGATCCCCAGTTTCATCTTGGACAATGGCCTCGATTAAGGTGGCGTACTGCTCGGACACTTTACCCTCCTACCAACGGGATCAATTTCAAAAAAGACACCTGCGTACCCGGTTTAATCTCGATCTCCTCATCCAAATCGTCAACTTGCCGGTCATCCACCAAGATTAAAAAGCCCTGGCCTTGAAACGCTGCCAAGGCTTTCTCAAACTGAGTTTCCCAGTTGATGGATCGGGGTTGGCGAAAGCGATAGCCATTCAGGGTCTTTTCGGCATCTGTCGGCTGTACCAACGTATTAAAGGTGTCCGGACGGCGGGTGTTGTAATCCTTTACTTCTTGATAGACCCGACTGCGGATCAGCTCCCGTACTGTGATTGTCTCAGTCAGTAGAGTCAGCACCAGCACCTGCCGCTTTTGACCATTAGGGGTCTCATCGTAGAGGGCGATGGACATGGGGCAACAACCTCTCTGTGGGTATGGCTACTCCACCAGTGAAGCAGGGATCCCAATGGATTGACTAGAGCACGTTCGAGAAGTGTTGGCCCAAGACGAGACAATTCATTCGTTAATCTGGTTTCACTCTAGTGACCCACAAAAATCCAGATTAATACATGAGAGACATCGTGACTACACATCCGACTGGTATAGGCTTTTGGAGGAGTTATTCTCACGATTTATTTTGTTTTGCTGTGCCGATGCAAAGTGGCGTCTTTTGGAATCTCTCATCCCCCCGGCCAAATACTACAGACGTTGTTTTATTGGGGCTAAATCTTAGGTGGCTCTAGTAACGGTGGTGGGGATGCTAATTGAGGTATCGGCAAGGTTAGTGGTGGTGGATTTGAATAAAAAAACTCCCATCTGGATCTCCGTTGTTTCAAGACTGTGGGATCTATGGCAGTTTGAACAGTAAATACAAGAGGATTCACTGAGAATGGATCGTGAAAGTTTACGAAGTCTCCAACTTAGGTTGCTCTTCATCGATTGTTGGGTTACTCTCATCCTGTAATCAATGTGCCTACGGTGGCTTGTGAGGAGTCGATGACCCAAAGACGCTACACTCATCTTTCTGCAACGGCTACCTTAGTTGTCTTTGCATTGCTAACTGGCTGTGGATCTTCAGGATCTGGTTCGCTAGTAACACTGGATCCAGTCGTTGTTGATGATGAACAACCCATTACAGCGGTTTTGCCGGATAGCGTATCTCTTAGCACTAGTAATGTAATCGTTACGGTGCCAGCAGATTTAATCACTGTCGATGCAACCACCTTTAACCGATTCATTGAGGTGGGAGGGTATATTCCTGGAGATCATTTCAACATCAGTGACCTACTGCTTCCAACACTTTTAGGAACCAACTATCCCAACTCCACAGGGGATCGGTTGACC
>JBHJNR010000083.1:0-17053 GCA_050330615.1 Cyanophyceae cyanobacterium | reverse complement strand
GGGGCTGGGCTAAAGGTGTTATCCCAGCTAGGGGTAGGGGAGGCTGAATCCAAAGGCTGAATGGTTGTGGTTGCACCTGTTGCGCTGACCTGAACCCGTCCCAATAGAGCAGCAGACTGCCCGATACTGGCGGCCAAGGTCTCTGCTAGCCCGCTCGATGCCGAGGGATCCCAACCCTGTGCCCAGGTTAGCCCGCGAATGCGAGGCCACCGCCGCTCAGCCAGATCACTCAACCCAGCTGTCACCCAGGCTAAACCCGCAGCCTCTTGAGGGGGAGGGGTGGTTTGCAAGGTCAAGAGAATGGGCTTGGTGGAGCTGAGTAGGGTGGCCTGTGGATAGAGGTCATCCAGTTGTGCCCGTAAGGGTCGCCAAGTGCCATCGGCAGCAGGTTCCACAGTGGCATTGAGGTTGATCCAGCCGATCATGTCATCGCCCGGATAGTCCCCATCAGGGGTGGGCAGGGCCGGATCCAAGTGGTAAACCCAAGTGAGATTAGAGACGTTCTTCTCCTGGCGTAACCGTTCCACATAGCGATAGGCGGTGCGCAAGGCCTCAGGATCCCCACTGCTTTGCCCAACTTCCACCATTACGGGTGCGGCAATCGTTTGAATCGCATCTAACCAGGCTGACCAAGCCTCATCCTGTTCACCGTCTGAGATCGCAGCCAAGGTTTCGGTATCGCTGGGTAGCAGCAGCCGGACATAAGGAACGGATCCCTGTTGACGAAGTTGCTGAGCTGTAGCTATCGGAAAAGTCGGATCCTGTTGGTCAAAGTAGACCCAAGCAGGCGGTTGCCCCACAGCCGACTCATATCGGGCTAACCCATCCACCGACCCCTCTGTGCCAGCATACATTTGCCCTTCGGGTGGTAGTGCTAATTGCCCTGCTGCTAAGGCTTGATTCGGAATCGGAGAGGTGATCTGCACCTCTAGATGAAGATCCCGGTCTTCTAAGGGGCTCAGCACATCAAACCCCAAGCTCAGGGATTGGGAGGTGGACAGCCCTTGGGTGATCTGGGTAGCCCGAAAGTCTAAGGGATCCCTAGTCTGGGCGGCCTCGATTCGGTCATCGTTGAGCACCATGACCGCCCGCCTTACCGTCAGACGGATGCCCTGGCCAGGATTGATAAAAGGGGTGGTGCTGTCGATCTCGATGCGGCTATCCAATTGCAATTGCCCCTCGACGATTCCCTGTGGGATGCGGAGATGGAGCGCAATATCCTCTGCTTCATAGGTGCCCAACCCCCGTGCCCCCTCATCACTGGGATCCCCTGGGGATAAGCCACTGCAATCTATACACAGGGTGAGTTGCTCGGGCTGGATCCGCACCTCCTCTGTGGCTGCTGCCGTTATTTGTTCAGGACTGAGCACAAAACTGGCCACCAAGCTTCTGCCGGTTGGATCCCGGCCTGGTTCGCTCTCTGAAAAGCTCTGTCCTGCCGGAGTGGCCACCCGCGTACCCGAGATGCCGTCATTGATCGGATTGGTGGCGGTCGGGGATCCCCCTTCTCCACAGGCGGTCAGAGTCAATGCCACCAGCGGCACCCAGCTCCAGAGCCTACTCATCACCCTAGGCCGGGTCTTGCCCAGAGGGACTGAAGCAGAGGATTGCGGTATTGAGCCAAGCTTTACCATCAGAACCAAGCAGGAGTGATCAGTGGGGGAACAGGTTGGTGGCAGTCTAGGTCTACGGCATGATGGTCAGCAATCCGGCGTAGAGCAATTCCCCTTCCGCCAGTTCTAGCCGGTCGATCCGCACCCCAGGATCCAGTTGCAGCGGCATTTCACTCAGGGCGGGGATGGGAATGGACTGCCCATCGCTAAGCCAGTTGGGATCCACCAATTGCAGCTGGTTATCGCCAATCACCGCCAGCCCTGTTGTAAAAGTCACGGGCAAAGGATCCCCATTGGGCACCGCCAAATTAGCCTGGACACGCATCTGGCCCAATTCAAGAGAGACGTTGGGATCGCTGATTAAAAAAGGCACCGTCTGATTGCCAATGGGCACACTGACCTGAGCCTGAGCCAATTGCTCCTGAATTAGAGGGGATTGGAGGGTCTGGTTCAGATCCGCTTCGGTCAATCGCAGACTGACCTGCACGGGCACAGGGGTCAATACCCGCAGGGGCCGCCCTTGAATCGCTTCTGCCACATTGAGACGAATATCGGATCCCTGAAGTTGGAGCGAGCTGATTTGAAAGCCCTGATACAGCAGATTATCGCCTGAGACATTGGCCTGCTGAATGGTGCCATTAAAGATCTGAGCATCAGAGCCTGTCACCTGCACATTGAGGTTGTCCACCTCGTCCACCTCGGAGCGGATCCAAGCAGCCAGCAGAGGATTGATCAACCCGGTGGCCATCTGGCCAAATACGGGCAAGCTGGGCAATAAGCACACGGGCACGGCCAAAAATAACCCCCAGCCTATCACCTGATTGAGGCGACGGGGATTGGAGTTGACAGGAGAAGAAGGTGTCGGGAGTGAAGACATAGACTTAGTTCACCTGAGTAGTCGGGTTGGAAGGGTAGGGGCGGGCCAATCAACAAGCCCAGCACAACAGCTAGGCCCAGGGCAGGAATGAGGGGTCATCCTGGGATCCCATCAGCATCATGAACTAAAAGTGCTGGGGCACGCTCTTCTTCACCATAGAGGTGGCAGATTCATCCCAACAGGCCCTTGGGCGTAACATCAGGTTCCAGCTTCTCCAGCTCTCTTCCACGTATTAGCATCAACGGGTAGGAGTGGGCTAGTACAGTTCATACCACCAACCGGAATCCAACCCGACCCAGGGATCCTGACCGCAGCTTCGGAATGGGATTTGCTAACCCACTTCAAACTGCTCCGAAGGCTGGACTGAATTGAAGAGAGAACAGGGTTGGTCATGGGTCATAGCAGTCTGTGTGAAGTCTGGAGACTGTCTGAAGATGGTATCTTCTTTAATCTCATGGTGGGATCCCCTCTAATCTGGGTCATCTGGTTTGATTAAGACGAGGATTCCTGCTCTAAGAAGAGTTTTTTTCGTCAACTTCTCCCTATTGATCCCCTGTTTTTAAGAGTTAGATAAGAGGTGAGAAGCCGTTCTCGCAAGTTGACAGGGGGATCCTCATCAATAAAGCTATTGACGACTGTCTCAAAGGTGATTTCCAGAATGGCAATTTCTGATTCCAGTTCAGGATGATTGGTGATCAGCAGTGAGAAGGCCACTTGTTCAGTAGGATCCAAGTCGCCGGTAACGTAACCCGCTAGCAGTTGGTGGTGGAAGTCAGTGAGGTTATTCATAGGTTAAAGAAAGTGAAGGGTCAGCACTTGACGGAGCTTGATTAACCCAAGGCGGGTGTGGCTTTTGACAGTACCCAACGGGATCCCTAAGAATTGAGCAATTTCGCTTTGGCTCATGCCCTGGTTATAGGCTAGCTCGATCACCTGTCTTTGAACCTGGGAAAGATAATTGAGGGCTTGCTGAACATGGGTGGCTTGTTCTTGGGTCATGGCTTGCTCCAAAGGACGTTCTGTTTCATAGATTGATTCAGCGCGACCCCAACGCTCCAAGAGATTGAGCTGTGTGCCACGTTTACGAATTTTGTCAATGGCACGAGAGCGGGTCAAGGTGGCCAAATAGCTAATACAACGGCGGATATTGGTGTTACGTTCAGCATTAGTCCACAGAGAAAGAAAAATTTCTTGTGTGAGATCTTCTGCTTCCTGAGGGTTCTTCAACATTTTGAGGCTGAGGCCATAGACCATACGTCCATAACGGTCATAAAGGTTAGCTAGAGCTGTTTGATCACCCTTTTCAAGCAACTTAAAAAGAGCCTCATCGCTGTGAGAAAATGTTTCCATAGGTGAGAGTGAAATTCTTGTTTGGCTATCGCGAATCTCTAGTCTTGTTTCTTGAGACTCTGTCTTTTAGGACGATAGCTATTGGCAAATGGATTGGAGGGCTTGATTGTCTAATTTAATACAAAGAGAATTTGTGTAGAGATCTTGCTAATCTCTTAATCCAGTGGCAAGACAGAGATCATTACTGGGATCCCTGTCAAGTCTAAAAAAACCTCATCCAATTCCCTTTGGCTTGCGTCTATAGGATGGATGGCAAATAGCAGCATATTGTCAACAGTTCTTTTGTTGATTACAGAGGTTGCTGGGATCCCTGTCGAGCCTAAAAAACCTCATCCAAATCTTTTGGAATTCCGTCTATTGAATGGATGGCAAATCGCTGCCCATTGTCAACAGTTCTTTTGTCCATTACAGAGGTTGAAATGAGATCATCAATCGTCAAGCCCTTATCGGTTGCCTTGCTGACAGGTCTTTCTGTCCTGTTGGTTTCAGTCAGTACCGACGCCCAACAATTAAGACAGAACCGCAACCTTGAACCCCGTGGCCCCTTTATTGCTCGGGCGCAAGTGTCGGGTGGCTTAGCTCGCGATCACATCATTGAGGTGGGCATCGCTGAAGTGGAAGTCACCGGCTTAGTGGTGGAGTGCTTCAATTTGCAAAATGCTAGTGGCGTGGTGATTCGCAATAGTTCTGGCGAAGTGGTGGCGGCAGAGGTTTCTATCGAGCCGACCAAGATCACCATTACTCTTGAGGAACCGGCTCAACCCGATGAAATCTTGAGTGTCAACATTGAGGATATTGATTTTGTCCAAGATGGGGATGCAACCTTCTACTTTGTCTCAGCCAAAACTTCTGGTACCGGTGAAACATTGGTGCCTGTAGGCTCTGCTCGAATCCTGGCTCCTGCCCAAGGCCGCAACAACTCCTAATTGAATCTATTTTACTTGATTCCCTAGTACTCCTTGGCGAAGATCTCCCTACCATTGGGTAGTTCAGCAAGGGGCATATGCCCCTTATTTGAAGTTGGTAGCTTTATGCCACCGAGTACTAGTTCAATTGATAGGAACCTCAGATGTCAGAAGCACCTGAGGTTTCTTCTCATTGTTTAGGATTCTACGATTTTGATGGCAAGCTTGATGGGTGGTATAAAATGGGACTGTCGATACAGGAGCTAAGGCGAAAAAGTCAACATTGGCTCAATAGCCTAGGATCCCCGATCCACAATAATTTTCGTCCGATAGTGCTGGTGCTCCTTTTGGTGGGAACAGCAGGTGCTCTTTTTCAATATGACAAGACCAGACAGATGAGGGTGGCCCGGAATGGGTGGTTGCAATCTTCAATGATGCAAATGACTCAAATCTTGATGTCAGATCAGGCGAGTGCTCAGCAAGAGTTGTTCACCCAAGCCTGGGCGCTAACCACACTCGACCAGATTCAGGGTGCAGAACGCGGGGCTCTGATCCTATTTTTAGCTCGTTTAGAACTCTTTCCCTCTCTCTCTTTGGCAACTGCACAACTCCAGCAGGCTGACCTACGCCAGATCAATCTCCAAAACACTGATTTACAACAAGTGGATCTCAGCCAAGCCGATCTAAGGTTTGCAGACTTGACTCAGGCCAATCTTGCTCAGGCGGTGTTAGTTGATGCCAATCTGACGGGGGCAGAGTTGGCTGGAGCAACCCTCACGTTGGCCTATGCCCAGGGATCCAATTTTTCGGGCGTCAATGCCTCTGAAGCAGATCTAACGGAGGCAGACCTATCTCTGGCCAATCTTTATGGATCCTATTTTCCGTATGCCAATCTGGCTCAATCCTTTTTGGAGTCCGCTAATCTTCGCCGCAGTAACTTCCAGGGGGCCAATTTGGAGGGGGCGAGCTTGAAGGGATCCGATTTGCGGCAGACAGACTTGCGGGAGGCCACTTTGATCGGGGCCAATTTGAGCGACACCAACATTGAAGGCACTTTTTGGGCTGGTGCCATCTATGACCAGACAACAATTTTTCCCGCTGGGTTTATCCCCGAAGAGTGGGGGCTGATCCCAGTAGAGGAGAGTGACTAAGAACTCAACCCTCTCCGTCTGAATCCCCCAATAGGGCTAAGACTGTCGGCACAATCGGGGTCACCAAAGCCCGGATCCCTTGGGCATAGGCAACAATCTCCCACTGGGCTTCTGGCTTGTCCCGCAGCTCCAAAAAGTGGATCACCGCCTGCAATGAGGCCGTCCACAAAAACTCGGTATAGAGACACTGGGGCAAAATCATCCGGGCCTGCTCACGGGCGACCCCCATCGCCAGCAGTTCTTCATAGTTCTTTTCGGCCAGCTCTAACGAAGCGGTAAACAGCTCCCGCAACATGTCTTGCTCATCTTTTTCCAGCGGCACACTGGCCTGCTTATTATCGGGATCCTGGCCACGGAAGTCGGCGGGGATGTAGTACTGGCGATTGACGGCAGTATAGCGGCGGGAAATCTCGTTCCAGCCAATCTGGTCGTTGGCGTAGGCTCCGCCGATCACATGGCGATACCACTGGTTACGAATGGCCAAGGGGCAGGCGACCCGAAAGGTAAACACCGTCGACCGCAGCACAGAGACGTGTTTATCGCTGATCAACCGCTTGATTAGGCGTTTGTCTTTGTCGCTCAGGGTATCGACTTGTTTGCCGTAGCTGACCCGAGCTGAGTTGACCACTTGGGTATCCCCCCCCATGTGATCTTGCAGCTCCACAAAGCCGATGCCATCCCCTAAAATGTTGTCTATTCGCATGATTATTTGGCCTCTTGCACTTGGGTTGCCCCTTGATATTTACCCTGATAAGCAGCCAAGGCGGTGCCCTCGGTGCGCAACAAGATCAGCTGGGCAAAGCGCTTACCCACGGTGATCCCAATCGGATCGGTGGCTCCATGAGAGAGAGAAAGGGTGATGATGCCCTCAAAGCCGGGATCCAAAAACTCCGCCCCCGCCAGTCGCCAGCCCGCCCGCGCACTGCTGGACTTGAGCCGGACGATCCCCGCACAATCGACTGGGATCCTGACGGTTTCGAGGGTGGAGAGCAGCAGCGTTTGATGGGGAGGGTGGCCATAGTTCGCGGCTAGATCCACTGCCTGAGGGAGGTGATCGAATCCCAGAACCAATGCCGTCACCCCCATCCGCAGATCTAGGCTGGCGGGATTGACCAATTCGGGATCCCAGGGATCCACCAGACTAGGCCCGTATTCAAGAAAGTAACGATCCGTCAGTATCATGCTTGCCGCCATGCGCCATCACCCAAGATACCGCATGACCTCATCCACAAGACTTCGGCAACAGGAAGACTTGTAAGATGAAAAAGGGATCCCTGCTCAGAGAAAGAGCCATCGGCCCTGATCGCCCCTTTACATTCCTCACTTTGAACCTACGTTTATGGATCTTGTCGGACTACAAAGCCTACTGACCAACCTTGCCTTTGCGGTGGCCCTGGTCACGTTATTGATTTATTGGCTGGGGGTTGCGTTTGAGGACTGGCCCGGATTGCCGGAATTGGGCACCGCTGGCATGGCGATTTGCAGTGGGGTGATTGCGGCTCTGTTGGCCTCCCGCTGGATTGAGGCGGGCTACTTTCCCCTCAGCAATTTATTTGAGTCGTTGTTTTTCCTGGGCTGGGGGATCACCGTGCTGCATCTCTTGGCCGAACGAATCAGCCAAAGTCGTTTGGTGGGGGCGTTCACGACTCCCGTCTTGTTGGGGATCACTGCCTTTGGGGCCTTGGTGCTGCCCCCCGAGATGCAAACAGCTCAGCCCTTGGTTCCGGCGCTGCAATCCAATTGGTTGATGATGCACGTCACAGTGATGTTGCTCAGCTATGCGGCTTTGTTGGTGGGCGCATTGTTGGCGGTGGCCTTTTTGGGGGTGACCTGGGGGCAAGAGGTGCGGCTCCGGGGAAATTCCCTGGGCACCAGCAACTACCGAGCTCGACAGAGGGAAGTGGTAGAGCCAGCTTTGTCAGGATCCGCTGCTGAAACATTACAGCCTCTGGGATCTGGCCCCCGATCGGGGGAGGGCGGTGGCACCGCAGTTTTGACGCCTGAGGTGGCTACTGCCGTGATGGAACTCAGCCCCCAGCGGTTGAATCTGGCTGATATTTTGGACAACACTAGCTATCGCCTGATCGGGCTGGGTTTTCCGTTGTTGACCATTGGCATTATTTCGGGGGCGGTGTGGGCCAATGAAGCCTGGGGTACCTACTGGAGCTGGGATCCCAAGGAAACTTGGGCCTTGATCACCTGGCTGGTATTTGCCGCCTACCTCCACTCGCGTATCACCAAAGGGTGGCAAGGGCGTCGGCCTGCGATCCTGGCGGCGACAGGGTTTGTGGTGGTGTGGGTGTGCTACTTGGGGGTCAATCTGCTGGGCAAGGGCTTACACAGTTACGGTTGGTTTTTTTGAGGCCAATCTGCTGGAGGGGAATTAAGACTACTCACTACCTGTAGTGTTTTGACTTCATCAAATAGATTAGTTGCCGCTAGCCCTGTGAGCGGATACAGTTTGCACTAATAAGGGATCCCTATATCTGCTCAGGTTGGGATCTTGATGTGCTGACGTGATGAGGCAAAAGCAGTGACGATCGTTACGACCCCCGCCGATGTTTGGCAGATCGATTTTGAATATGATGCTCCCACTTACCACCACGAGCATCTTGCCCCGGTGGTGGTGCCCATTCCGGCAGAGCTGGAGATGGAGGGAAACGAGTTGCAATGGTTGGTGCATCAGGTGTTGGTGGATGCCCTCCAGCAGGCTCAGGCTTGGCAAGCGGGCAGTGATGTGATGGCCACGGGATCCCGTTTTCAACAGGAGCGGGAACTAGAGATAGCCTTGGCAGAACTCACCCAGCTCCGAACTGACTATCAGACCTTGACCGATTCCTGGCAAGCTCAGGCGGAAGAGATCGATCAACTAGAATCGGACAAACAATTCTTGGAGCAGACGTTGCGCCAGATTCCGGTCATCTATCGGCGCAAATTTGAGGAGCGACTCCAGCCTGTGCGGGAACGGATCCAGCGCTTGCAGACCGAAAATCAGCAGTTGCGGGAGCAGGTGCAAAAACTGAGCCAACCTACGTCTGCCCCCGCCCTCGAAGATATCGATCAGACCGCCCCTTCCTTGTGGCCGTTGCTGCCCTTTGGCAAGGGATCCGGGCTGGCTCCAGTGGCCTCCTGATATCCCCCAGCAGAGGCGTTTAAACCTCCCTCTAGATCTTCTTCAGCACTATCACCCGACCTCTCAATCGAACCTTGAGGGGTCAGCATCGTGATCACCTCATCACACCAAGCCAGCCACGATTCTTCACAGCGGATCCCATAGCGCAGAGTGGCGTACTGAAACAGATACTCCCGAGCCACAGACTGGGGATCGGTGAAAAAGTCCTGTTCGATCTGATGATAGATGGCCAACTGCCGGAGATGCTGGCCCCGCTGTTGCTGCAACAGGCTTTCAAAGGTGGGCCAATCCACCAGATGTCCGGCAAAGGTTTTGACGAGCAGCTCATCTCGGATGGGAGAGACAGCAGCGGGGTCCCGGATCCAGTGCTTTAGAGCCGTGTAGCCCGCCTCAGTCAGGCGATAGATCTTTTTATCCGGGCGATGGCTCTGCTGGATCAGCGTGAACTCCAATAACCCCTCTTTTTCGAGACGAGTTAGCTCTCGATAGATTTGTTGGTGGCTGGCCTGCCAAAAAAAACCCACTGAGCCATCAAATCGCTTGGTCAGATCGTAGCCACTACAGGGATCCTCCTGCAAAGCGGCCAATATCGCATGGGTCAAAGCCAATGGGATCCTTCTTGACATAGTCAACTGAGTGCATATAAATTATATCCATCAGCACAATATGCAATTTGTTGAATAAATAAATTGATTAATGGCTGGATTGCTTAAGCCTCGATTGCATAACCACATGTCTTATCAGGAGCACCGCCATGTTTTTAGTTGCCCAAAATGGTTTGGCCAGAGGGTTAGGTATAGATTGGGCTGAGTTGAGGCAAGCCTACAGTACCTTTCTAAGGGATCCCGCAGTAGGGATCCATCACATTATTCAGGCGGGGCGGGAGAGTGGTTGGCAACGGTGGGTGGAAGCCCGCTGGTGTCGGCAAGCCCAGGATCTGGAAGGGGCCACCATCCAGATCGATCTACAGCAGTTGGCTGCATTACCCCCTGACACCTTGGGAGGTGCCTATGCCCGCCATATGCTCCAGATGGGTTTCGACCCTGATACCTTTGTCAGTCAGGATTCACAGGATTGGATCGGGCGACGGGCGGCTTTGGCCCATGATGTTCACCATGTCATTGTTGGCTTCGATGCCAGTCCAGTAGGGGAATTTGGGCTGGCGGCCTATTGTTTGGTGCAGTTCTGGGACCTGCTCAATGTCTTTGTGTTGAGCTTTGTGCCCATCACCCTGATCGGCTACCCTCGTCAAATCTTTCGGCTAATGAGAGCTATCAGTCGCGGTTTTTGGTTGGGCCTGATCAGCAAGCCCATCATGGCTTACCCCTTTGAGTCCAATTGGCAGACACCACTCCAGCAGGTGCGGCAAGAATTGAGACTGGTTTAATTGGCCTGGGATTGGATCTTTTGGTTCCCCAAGATCTCAACGCCAGGGATTTTCATTAAAAGGAGACTGAGAAGGCTCGTCCCAATAACTGCCGCCACCCGGTTCATAGACAGGTTCCCGCTGGGGTGGAGCATTGTAGGGATCCTGGTTATAGGGATCCTGTGGGTACTGCTCTTGCGGGTAGGGAGGCTGCTGATAGGGATCCCGGTAGTAGGGATCCTGTTGATAGGGGTCTTGGGGATAGGGATCCTGGTTCCAGTCAGGAGCAGGCTGATAGTTATCTGGCATGGGGGCTGGTTCGGGCTCGGGCTCTTCCACTTCGGGCAGTTCAGGCCGTTTGGGCTCAATCCCCATCCCTCTCAGGTAAGCTTCCTGTTCCTCTACCTGGGCATTGAGTTCGGAGAGATAGTCTTTGTAAGAACTGACAGCCTCGATGTACTGGGCCGCTTTTTTCTCGTTTTGATCCACAACCTGCTTCAGCTCTTGGGTGCGAACGATAAAGTCCGCCTCCTGGTTGGTTAAGTTCTCGATGGTTTGGTTCAGTACCGCCCGCCGTCGCTCCAGTTGGGCCACCACATCCGACAACTGCCGTTCGCGGTCACTGAGGTTGCGCTCCCGATTTTGGGTTTGCTCCAGCTGGTAACTGGCTTGGTTGAGCTGTTCCCGCAGGTACATCACCTGGGGTTCTAACTCGTTACGCTCCTGCTGCATCTCAAAGACACGGGTTTCTAGATCCGTCTTTTCCTGTTGCAGGGCTTCTCGCTCATAGACCAAGCGGGTGTGCAACTGATTGAGGATCTCGACTTCCATCACCACTTGACTGAGCTGGCTAATACAATCCCCTGCTTCCGCCAGATCCTTAGCCAGCGTTTGTCCTTCGCTGCTCACTTGGTCAGGAAAGATCTGCTGAACCTGAGTGTTCTCTCGCAGCCGTTGGGCAAAGGTGCGAAAGCGGGACGCAAAGTTGTTGGCCATGGTGATATGAGAAAACCCTTGTCTGAGGGGGCTTGCTTGTGACTTTACTCTAACACTGTGGTTGAGGGGAGAGCTGACCAGAGAGTAAGCCGAAGCTAAAGGATGATCTACCCTCGATCTATGCCCCTGCCTTCATGAAGGTTTCAAATTGTCATCGGTGTACGGAGGCAGCATTAAGTAGCTATTTATTATCATGATGTATGTGAAGATAGGGAGACTTTTGTCGACCCACCCCTAATTCACTAAAATGCATTCAACTTTATCAGTAACCCAGCGTGGGTAACCTGGGATATATAAAGTCATATCCTCTGGTGTATTTGTTTCAGCTCCTTTTCTATTGTGAGGTTCATAGCCATGATGCTAGAGACTATGCCTGTTACCGACAAGTCAACCAATAAGTCAAAAGCTGCTCCATCTAGCGACAGCATGTCCCAAAGTAACGGCCATCAAAATAATGGCCACCAAGGGATCCAACCAGCCTCGTTGGAGACTGATCAACGTCCTTGGGGCAACTTTACGGTCTTGGAAGATGGCCCCGGCTACAAAATCAAACGGATTGTGGTGATGCCCAAACATCGCCTCAGCCTCCAGATGCACTATCACCGCAGTGAGCATTGGATCGTGGTGTCTGGCACAGCCTTGGTGACCTGTAATGGTGAAGAGAGACTGCTCAACTCCAACCAATCAACTTATGTGCCCCCCTGCACCAAGCACCGGCTGGAGAATCCTGGGGTGATCCCTTTGATTTTGATCGAAGTCCAAAATGGCCAATATCTAGGCGAGGATGATATCGTCCGTTTCCATGATGACTACGTGCGGGACATCAAGGGGTAAAGAGTCTCTTGCTCTGACTGACTGGAGGTGGGCTTTAGGGATCCCTGAGCTCACCTCCCCTTTGGGATCCCAAGTTCCTCGTACTGTTAGCTAGTTCTTCTTGGTGGAGGGCTCTCCCATCGGGTAGTTCACATAAGGAACTTAAGCCCCTTGTTCGTAGCCGGTCGATTTAGTCTGCCGAGTATTAGTGCCAGCCCTCACTCCGCCTATTGGGACGGCACCATAAATTTTGAGCGGTCTGATCTGGAGAAGAGCTAGGCAGTGTTTGAAAAGGGCTGATAGGGTCGGGATGACGAACGCAGTACATCAATGCTCAACTGCTAGCCGCCTTGCAACAGCAAAGCGATGCTGCAGGTCAGCTGGATTGGTCACTACATCAACAACTAGACATCAACAACTAGATCTGATCAACTAGCGCCGAGGAGATCGGGCTGATGGGATCCGTGTCTACTCTGATGGCGCTGGGGCCAACAGGTTGCATAGACCCAGCCGTTTCCATACCCAAAGGTAGGTCATCGGGCATCATTAGCGTCATGACCATCACTACCACCGCCACCAAAGCAAGGGGTAGACCATGACCGTTGGCCCACTCTGTATCAATATCGCGGCTTCTCTCATGGCTCCGGTTGGAGTTGACAGTGGCACGACCAGAGCGATACCCGCGCTTGTTGGCAGGAGACAGAGAAGATGGGTGGCGTTTCATCAACATAAGAACAGGTCAGTAACACTATGCATAGTGTCTCTTCTGCAGCCCACTCGATCATCAGCCTCAAGCCCCATTGCGGTGGGACACAGGCTCAAACTCTGCTACCCAAGCTGGCGATGCCGAGGGTGTATCTTTGTAGACCGGATTGCGGCAACGCTCATGGCTAGAGTTGACCTCAAGTGCAGACCCTCTGGTCGCCTGCAATGTTTCGCAACAAGTCTTTGAAACGATTTAAGGTTTGCCATACTTCATCACTATCGGCAATACATTGACAAGGAAAAGCCTGATTTGTAACAGACTAAAACAACACGATAACAGACTCGATTTCTTGGGTAATCTGAGCACTGAACCAGAAAGGATCCCTGCTGGGTAAAGGGTTGAGGGCATGAGATGAAGGGCAGGTACGGACAAAAACGACAGAATTCTGACGAATGCGATAACAAGATGTCCTGACTTGTTTCGGAGCTGAAATAAAGGGGGACTGGGTTAAAACTTACCTCTAGGATTAAGTCTAATGAGTCAGTCATTTAACTGATCTAGATGGACATTAAAAGATGCTTAAGCTCACCATGAGGTCAATGACACCCGAGATGATGCGCCGCTTTTGGAAGCTGGTGAGCGAGATCGGCAGGCCCGAACTGGCCCTTCAGGAAGATGAGAAGATCGTTAACACCCTCTTGGATGCCTGCCAGCAGTATCACCCCTTCAGTAATCTGGACAATAACGAGCTGAATAGCTACATCACCGCACGGATCCCATTGATTCGTGACTTGGTATTGGGTTAACCCGCACATCGTCGTTCTTGCGACTAGCAAGGGCTACAACGGGGATCCTGAACAACAGGGATCCTAATCTGAATCTGAAATAGGCTAGGCACTGCTTAGAATAGGGAGACTGCATTGTTGTAAAGCCAGATCCCGATGTCTCAGTTACCTGAAGCCTCTCCTTCTCAAGCTGCTGGGTCGCCAGCTTCCAATTCTCCCTCGCTGAAGTTGCTGCGGACTCATGAGTCTGCCCGTTTAGAGCGGATTCGCCACACCACCTCTCATGTGATGGCGATGGCGGTGCAACGGCTGTTCCCCAAGGCCCAGGTGACCATCGGGCCAGCCACCGACTATGGCTTCTATTACGACTTTGATACGCCGGATCCCTTTTCTCCCGAAGATCTGAAAAAGATCAAGCAGGAGATGCAGTCCATCCTTAAAATAGGATTGCCCGTCATTCGCGAGGAAGTTAGCCGCGACGAGGCTCAACAGCGAATTGAACGATTAGGGGAACCCTACAAGCTAGAGCTGCTGGCTGCCATTCCGAGCGGTGAAGCCATCAGTCTCTACCACTTGGGGGATGAGTGGTGGGACTTGTGTGCTGGCCCCCATGTGGAGACCACCAAGGAGATCAACTCCAAAGCCTTCGATCTGCTCAGTGTGGCCGGGGCCTATTGGCGGGGGGATGAGACCAAGGCGCAGTTACAGCGCATCTATGGCACCGCCTGGGAAACCCCAGAAGAACTGAAGGAATACAAACGCCGTCTGGAAGAGGCAAAACTGCGGGATCACCGCAAGTTGGGCAAAGAGTTGGGTCTGTTTCTCTTTGCAGAAGATGTGGGGCCAGGGTTACCGCTGTGGACTCCTAAGGGCACCATCTTGCGCTCGACCCTGGAGGACTATCTCAAAAAGGAGCAGGTGAAGCGGGGCTATCTACCTGTGGTCACCCCTCACATTGGCCGCGTCGATCTGTTTAAGATCTCGGGTCACTGGCAAAAATATCGGGAAGATATGTTTCCGATGATGGCGGAGAACGATCAAGCCCGTGTTGCGGAACAGGGCTTTGTCATGAAGCCGATGAACTGCCCCTTTCATATTCAGATCTACAAATCAGAATTGCGGTCTTATCGAGAGCTGCCGATTCGGTATGCCGAATTTGGCACCGTCTATCGGTATGAGCAGTCTGGAGAATTGGGCGGACTGACGCGGGTGCGGGGCTTTACGGTGGATGACTCTCACCTGTTCGTGCGTCCCGATCAGTTGGATGAGGAATTCCTCAAGGTGGTGGATCTGATCCTGGTGGTCTTTGAGAAGCTGCAACTCAAGGACTTTCGGGCTCGCCTCAGCTTCCGGGATCCCGCCTCTGACAAGTACCTGGGATCCTCAGAAGATTGGGACAAGGCCGAAAACGCCATCCGGCGGGCGGTGGAACAACTGTCGATGCCCCATTTTGAAGGGATTGGGGAAGCTGCCTTCTATGGCCCCAAACTGGACTTTATCTTTCGCGATGCTCTCGATCGCGAGTGGCAGTTGGGCACGGTGCAGGTGGACTACCAAAACCCGCAGCGGTTTGACTTGGAGTATGTGGCCGAGGATAGCTCTCGCCAACGCCCGGTGATGATCCATCGCGCTCCCTTTGGATCCCTAGAACGTCTGGTGGGGATCTTGATTGAGGAATATGCTGGCGACTTCCCCTTCTGGCTAGCCCCCGAACAGGTGCGGATTTTGCCCGTGGCGGAGCAGTTTTTGGGGTATGCCAACCAAGTGCGGGATCAGCTCTTGACCCATGGGATCCGGGTGCAGGTGGATGCCAGCAACGAGCGTCTGCCCAAAAAGATCCGCACTGCCGAAAAAGGCAAGATCCCCTACATGCTGATCGTGGGAGAACAGGAACAAACCGATGGCACCGTCAGTGTGCGGCAGCGACATGGGGATGATGGGGGCAGTCTATCTGTGGCAACTTTGGCGGAGCAGCTCAAAGCCTTGCTCTAGTGCTTTATCAAACGCTTGCCAAAACAGAACGAGGGATCCCCGAGGGGAAATCTCGCCAGAGAGACTGTAGGGTTTCCCGCCGCTGATTGTGAGGGATCCTGGGTAGGGTGTAGTCAGGCATCCCAACTCTCGGTGTACCCTGCTGTGAATCCCCCTTTACCGTCTCTACTGAGGACTCTATGGGCTGAGGTATTGATGCCTGAGTGGGTGCCCTCTGCGGGCACAGGGGAATGGCACCAAACGGTGCGGGCATTGGTGCAGCTGTGGCGGGAAGTGGGACATCTGGGGGTGATCGCCAGTGGCCCGATTGCCTGGATGCCTCAGGCGGATTGGGATCACCGGCCCACCACCTGGCATCCCCACTATCCTCATCTCGACCACTGCCGTTGGCTCTTTGCCCCTCATTCAGAGCACTATCATCCAGAGCAACCGGATGGGCCAGAGCAACTTGACAGGGATGGATCCCTTGTATCCGGCTCAACCTTGGCAATCGCCACCTGCCACATCCCCCTCTCAGAACAGGATCCCTTAGCTGAAGAACAATTTCTCTGGATCTTGACGCCTGTATTCGGTGCCGTCGCGGTACAGGGTCGTCATCCCCACACAGGCCAGCCTGGGATCCTCGTTTCGTTTGAGCCAGAGGCTATGCAGCACACCTGGCAAGCTCTGCGGCATCGGATCCGACAGTCTGATGCGTTGGGGCTAGCGGGCTGGGATCGGGTGATCCAGAGCTTTCCGCCTCAGGATCCCCACCATCGGGTTTTGGCTCACTACAGCACCCTGTTGCTCCTGTCCACACGGGCTGAGGGGGGGGCAACAGCTCAATTGCCCCATGGGATCCCTTCGCCATCACATCCTCACCTGCACCCCGCCTTACCGCAGGAGACTTTAGTTGCAGGGCTAAATCCGGAGTTCCCGGCTCATCTGCATGATCAGGTTGGCGTAGACCAGGATCCCATGGCCAGGACAGATCAACCACAGGTTTCGCCGGGATCCCGGCACGGACAGGACACATCATCCACCAGACCGACCAGTCCTGCTGCGGGATCCCAGCCAGGATCCCATGCTCATGAGGAACCGAAAGGCGTTTCGGAGGCGGAACTATTGCGGGCTTTGGTTCATGAGATCAACAATCCCCTCAGTGCCATCTTGACGCGGGTGAGACTGGCTCTCAAACAGCCCAATCTCCCAGCCCGAACTCAGGAGCATCTCCACAAGATTGAGCAAGAATGTCTGGAGCAGATCGAGCGGTTTAAGCTGTTTTTTCAAGCCACCGAAAGGGATCCGCAGCGGTTACAGCTAGAGCCTACCGCCCTGGTCACCATCCTGAAAGAAAAACTCCCCCGCTGGCAAGAACAGGTGCGAA
>JBHJNR010000082.1:0-3613 GCA_050330615.1 Cyanophyceae cyanobacterium | reverse complement strand
GAGGACACCACCATCGCTGATTTGGCCGTCGCCACTCAAGCGGGTCAGATCAAAACGGGATCCCTCTGCCGGAGCGAACGGATTGCCAAATACAACCAACTGCTACGGATTGAGGATGAGTTGGGATCTGCTGCCATCTATGCGGGTACCACAGGCCTGTTGCGCTAAGGTTGAGCCACTGAAGGAACGCTGAGGATCCCCGGTCAATGGTCAGCTTTGCCGCCCCATCTCTCACATTGGAGGAGTTCCTGGCCCAGCCGGAGAGCAAGCCCGCCCGCGAGTATCTCGATGGGGAGATTCGGCCTAAGCCTATGCCCAAAGGAAAACACAGTCTGCTACAAGGGGAGCTTGCCACAGCTCTCAACCAGAGCCTCAGGTCTGAGAAGAAGGCTTGGGCGTTTCCTGAGTTGCGCTGTACTTTTGGGGGACGTTCCATCGTGCCCGATATCGCGGTTATCACCTGGGATCGGATTCCGGTGGATGAGGCGGGAGAGATCGACAATGATGTCAGGTTTTGTCCCGATTGGATCCTTGAGATCCTGTCGCCAGACCAAAGCCAAACTCACCTGACCCGCAAGATCTTGGCAGCTCTACAATCGGGCTGTCAGATGGGCTGGATCGTGGATCCCAGTGAGCGAACGGTGCTGGTCTATCCGGCCCACAGCTCTCCCACTTTCTTTGATCTGGAGAACCCTGATCAACCCATAGCAGTACCTAAATTTGCCCAAGGCTTTCAGGTCTCGGTTAACACGTTGTTTGGGTGGATGCAGATCAAAGGCTGAGGGATCCCAATGTCCTCCAGCTTGTGCCTTTCACACCATGAGATTGCGGTAAGCTAGTAATTCTGAATATTCGCACCGAACCCGTCATAGATAAGTAAGGATCCCGCTGACCATGCAAGTCACTCAGGAGAAACGTCCCGGTAGCCGTATCGGTCTCACCATTGTGGTCGAGGCTGATCAGGTCAAGAAGACCTACGAAAAAACTCTGCGTAATCTGGTGCAAAACGTCCAGGTGCAGGGCTTTCGCAAAGGCAAGGCTCCCCGACAACTGGTGTTGCGGCAGGTGGGATCCCAACGGGTTACCGCATCGGCGATGGATGAGCTGATGAACACCGCCATTCGTGATGCGCTCAAGTCTGAGGCCATCAGTCCCGTCTCTCAGTTTGAGATCGAGACCTCCTTTGATGAACTGTTCCAAAGCTTCAAAACCGATGCCGATTTCAGTTTCTCTGGCTCGGTAGAGGTCTATCCCGAGGTCAAGCTGGGATCCTATCAAGGGCTAGAACTCAACGTCACCCGCGTCGATGCTGACCCAGCTCAGATTGACGAAAAACTGAATGGCTGGCTCGATCAAAAAGCCACCCTAGTGCCCGTCGAAGATCGGCCTGCCCAACTGGGGGATGTGGCCACCGTTGACTTTGCGGGTTTTGACGAAAACGGGGATCCCTTAGAAGGTGCCGCCGCTGAGGAATTTCAGCTGGATCTGAAGACCGAGGCTTTCATCACGGGCTTTGTGGATGGCGTCGTGGGCATGACTCTAGAGGAAACCCGCGAGATCGAAGCCCAATTCCCCGATGATTATTTCCAAGAAGAACATGCGGGCAAAAAGGCCAAATTTACGGTCACGCTGCATGATCTGAAAGAAAAAGAACTGCCCGAACTCGACGATGCCTTTGTGGCTGACTTGACCAACAACGAGATGGAAACCGTTGAGCAATTGCGGGAGTACTTGGCCAAGCAAATCGAGCAAGAAGCCCGCCAAAATTCCAGCAAAGCGATGGACGACGCCATTCTGGATGCCATCACTGAGCAGACAGAGATCGATCTGCCAGAATCCATGATCGCGGACGAAGAGACCAAAGATATCTCCAATAGCTTGCGGGAGATTCAGGGCATGATGAACCTCAGCCCTGCCTATGTGGATCGGTTCCTGAAGGAGTTGCCAGAGGAAAACGTCAATCAACTGCGAGCCAAATTCCGACCCCAAGCAGAAAAGCGTTTACGCCGCTCCCTGAGCTTGGGTGAGGTTGTCCGCCAAGAAAACATTCAAGTGGGATCCACAGAATTATCGTTGGCTGTGGAAGACATGATGCGGGGGATGGGTACCGCCAAGATCGATCGTCGCCGAGTGGAGTCGGTGATGCAAGATCGGTTGCTGACCACCAAAGTGATCACTTGGCTACGGGATCAAAACACCATCACCTGGGTGGATGCTGACGGCAATCCGGTCGAGTCTCCCCTCAAAGATCCAGAGCCAGAAGTGAGTGAGTCCACCGTTCCTGAGGCCGAGTTTGAAACAGAAGCCATCGACACAGAAGCCACTAAAACAGACACTATCGACACCACAGCCGTTGCTGAAACCTCATCAGAGGATGAGGATCCCTTAGCGGTTGCCGCTCAAGTGGTGGAAGAGTTAGAAGCTGACGACGACGACAGCTCAGCAGACTCAGATCCTGACTGATTTCCCCCTGGAAACGCCTGAGATTAATCCCGTGATGGATGCTGTCCCTTTGAATCTCCTGCGTCTGAAAGATCTGGGGGAAATAGGGTTGCTGCAACGCTTACGCCCCTTTTGTCAGCGGGTAGGGGACGATGGAGCCATCCTGGATCCGATCTCTGGCCAGGTAGTAGTGACCACCGATGTGTTGGTGGATGGGGTGCATTTTAGCGACCTGACCACCCCTGCCTTTGCGGTGGGCTACCGGGCGGCGGCGGCTAATCTGTCTGACCTAGCGGCGATGGGATCCCTGCCGGTGGGCATGGTGGTGGGGCTGGGGCTACCTCGGGATACTCCTGTGGCCTGGATCGAGGAGCTTTACCAAGGCTTGAACGCCTGTGCAGAGCCGTGGGGAATGCCGATTGTGGGGGGGGATCTCTGTCGGGCCGCTCACCGGTTTATCTCCATCACAGCGCTGGGGCAAGTCCAGCCGGGACGGGCCATTGAACGCCATCGCCCCCAGGTGGGGGATTATCTGGTGGTGACGGGATCCCATGGCAGTTCGCGGGCGGGATTAGCGCTGTTGCAAGATCGCCAAGGCTGGTCTCAAGAGTGGGATCCCAGCCAGATTGAGCACTTGATCAAGACCCATCAGTATCCGCAACCTCGTCTGGATGTGCTGCCATTGCTGGCCTCCTTTGACCGGGTGGCTGGGATGGATACCAGTGATGGTCTGGCCGATGCTCTAGTCCAAGTCTGTGGCGCTAGTGGTGTGGGCGCTAGAGTGGAAGCTCGCCAGATCCCGATGGATGAAGGGCTGCGGCTGATCTTCCCTGGCCAGTCCTTGGAGTGGGCTTTGTATGGTGGCGAAGACTTTGAGTTATTGCTCAGCTTGCCCCCAGCCCATGCCCATGCTTTGGTGGCTGCTTTGCCGGGATCCGCTGTAATTGGAGAAGTCGTAGCCCCTACTGGGGATCCCGGTGTAGTGGAGGTGATCGACTGGGGACAGCTCGATCGGGCTCAGGGCTTTGCTCACTTTAGTTAGAAGATTTTGCTTGACGTGGAAGGGATCATAGCCAAAGGTACTCCAGTGCCACAAATCCCACCCCCCAGACCAGCGCGAGTCCTACCCCCAAACAACTCCAGGGATCCGGCCAGCTTTTGACTCCACGGG
>JBHJNR010000081.1:0-2912 GCA_050330615.1 Cyanophyceae cyanobacterium | reverse complement strand
AGGGCTACGGCATCCTCTGACCGCTCGATGTAAAATTCCGAGTCCGAATCCATCGACCCTTCCGGCGGCTCCAACGGGATCGCCAGGGGCATCTGCTCCGCTGGGGGCTGGGCCAGAGGCGTGGGGGGCGATAGGGATGTCGGTGCTGCCTGCTGGAGCAGTTTTTGCTTAGCTGCTTCGGTATCAATGGGTAGGGGGTTTCCGGCCAGGGCACTCTGCAGTTCTGCGATCAGCCGTGGTGTATCGGCTGGCGTTTCCCAAAAAGCCCACTGCAGAGGATCAAGATACTGATTGAGGGGATACGGAAACGGCGCTGTATGGGCCAGCCGTACCGGAAAGATTCGGGGGAATCCGCCGCGCTGAGCGGCTGCCTCATGGGCCAGCTCAATTTCTTGCTGCACCATCTCGCTCTGTAGCGAGGTCGCCGATAGCAGCACGATCAGCACATCTGCCTGGGAAATTTCCCGCTTGATCGCCTCCACCCAGGGCGTCCCGATCGCCATGGCCTGATCGATAAATACCTGATGCTGGGTGCTCAGCGCCTTGTAGATATCTAAGGCAACAGGCTCGTCGGGCTTCATTCCCCGCTTGTAGCTGAGAAAGATCTGGGCTGGGCGTTCTCCATCTGGTTGTGCTTCTGGGTAGGGACTGATCTCACGTGGATTTACCAGGGCTCCAGAATCAGACTCTGGGGGTGATGGCAACCTGGTGGGCTGAGGCAGTAACAAATTTCCCTGCTTCAGCACAGGCGTAGCCGTCTCAGGAATGCCCTCTAAGTCGATGGCGGCGAGACCAAATTCAAAAGCATCCGGATAGGACCGGTCGAAACCGAGGGCATCGTAAAACCCTCGGGCAAACTCGATCGCGGCATCATCGCCGATCGCACGATTCATACCCACGACATAGGGCACCAAATCTACTAAGGCCTGTGCCTGCACCTCGGAATAGCAGGCATTCATCAGGACACATTCCACAGGAACTAGCTTGAACAAGCGCGTTAATGCTCGTGTACTCACGAGTTTGGCTCGACCTTTGCCGTCATCTAAGGCCAGCCCATCTTCTCCACCGCCATGCCCCGAGAAATGCACAATATCTGGCTTGTACTCCAGCAGTGCTCGGCTCAGGTCCCGTGTTTGAACGGCCCACCGAGAGATGATTTCGAAGCGATCGCGTCCGGCAGACCGCTTAATACCTTCCTGAATTTCACGCTCTTCTGCATCTAACCGCAGACGACCCGTATCGGTAGGATTAGCCGCCAGAATGAGGATACGACGGACGGGGGGCTTGGGCGTCATGGGAGAGAATTGAGCAACATCGCTCAGGGGCTCACGGCAAAGACTGTCACAGCAATCGACGTAACCTTACCTACACCTCTACAGGAGCGGATTCGGGAGTCCCTTTCACCTTCATTTATAGAAACGCTAGCTTCCCCCAAGCCACTGCAAGCATAACAGGCTGAAAAACTTAACAGCTGGGGGATTCTAAATGAGCCTGGGGGTACCGAAGTTCGGGGCATCCCCGAACTTTTGAGCGACTCTGTGCCTTACAGCCTGGTCAACACCTGTCTGAGGGCTGCCTGTCCATCTACAGAACTCAAGTAAGTGAAATGATCGCACATCGCCTCTTCCACCACAGGACGCGGTTCCAAAGAATTCGCTATTGTCCGCAGGCTGTAACTACTCGCAAACAAATCGTTGGGCTGCCCTAGAAATGCTAGTTGAGCCGCACTGCCCGTCACCTTGTTCAGCAACCGCTCCATTCGGCTGCTGTTTGATCCCCTAGCTGAGATGGCAGAGCTTTTCGCGGCAGCATTGCCGCCAATCACTCCATAGGGAATCCCCGGATTGGGGCTGGCCTCCAGGGATTTCAGCAAGTCTGATCCGGGCTGCATCTGGTCGAGGGTGACGTCAAACAGTTCCATCGCCGCCACTAAACTGCCGATGACTTTCACCGGCCAGGCCACCGTTGACAAGCTATTCAACCCAATTGCCAGGGCAGTACTGACCCAACCTTGTACCGTCGACCAAGGCGTGCCCGCGTTGGGAGTGCCAACCAGCACCAGTCGGCTAATGATTTCGTGGCCGCCCTCCCGCTCCACCAGCCATCGACCGATTAAACCACCCAGCTCAAAACCCACCACATCTAACTGCTTGCGGTGATGGGTGTGGAGTCCCACGGCTTCCAGCCTGAGCTTGAGTTGGCGGGCCGTTTCTTCAACAGAGGTGTTGAAGCTCTCATAGTCGAGGCCCAGGATGAGGTCGTAGCGATCGCGCAACCACGCCCCCATCTCGGTTCCTGATCGCAGATCGTTGATCAGATGGGGAGTATCGCCCATTAACCCGTGGATCAGCAGCAAAATGCGTTTTGCCTCGGCAATTTGAGGGCGCAGAATAGTGGGTTCCTTTTCGTAGACCACCTGGCCATTGTCGAGCAGGTAAATCGCGGACAGCTGGGGATACTCAAAGGCTAGCCCTAGCTTGTTACTGAGGAGTTTCTGAAAGAAGATGCGGACGGTGCCTTTCAGGTCACGTTCTCCAGAGGGTGCAGGCTCGGGGAGACGCTCTAACAAGATATCGGTGCCCTCAGCGGTACCGTGCGATCGCCCCAGCGGCAAGAAGAATTCGCCATCGTAGGCGATCGGCAAGATGTATTCCCCCTCCGCCAATGGAATGGGCACCGTTAGCCGCAGTGGATTGGTCGGCGTAACCATCTGCAACGAGGCGGCATCGAGCACCTCCAGTTCCAACACACTCAACCCCGGATCGCTGCCCCGACTGCGGGTGAAATAGAGCCGTTCAGACTCGGCACTGTCCTGGCTAAAGATAAGGGGCAGGGTGGGCTGGTGCAGCGATCGCGTCGCGACGGGCAAAGAGGTGAGCCGGGCTGTGGCTTGCAAACCCTGGTGGGGATGC
>JBHJNR010000080.1:0-8550 GCA_050330615.1 Cyanophyceae cyanobacterium | reverse complement strand
GGGGATCCCGCTTTTCAGCCTCTTGCCGAGAAAGATGTGGAGGAAATGAAGGAGTTTGTGGTTAACCATGCCCAATCGTTAAGCAGTGCTTTCCGGTTTACCCCTCAGCCCCAGACTGAAGCAATACCTGACGGGGAGAAGGGATGCGAGGAGTCGCCGCTGGCGCGGACCAAAGTGCGGAAGCTGAGGGCGTAGAGCAGTGAGGGATCCTGAGATAAGAGCTTTAGTGAGCAGCGGGATCCCTCCACTATAGGATCTCCCTGACTAGCACATCAGTCCTCTTCCCCATTCCTGAGAGAAGGCTTGTATCCCATAATTCGTGAACGGACTGTGCCATTCTCTTCGGTTGTGGACAACTGCCACTATCTGACTCTGGTCTGGATAATGCCATCTCAGGGGAGATAGGAGCATGGGCAGACTGTTTTGAACGAATAGCAACCTTTATGATAAAAAGGCTATTTCTAGCACCCTCTCTGTGAATAACACCTCTCTTGGAAGTCGATTTCAGCGGCTCCACCAGCTGTTAACCTACCTAATCCGAACGTGGAGGTTAATTGGATCGGCAACCCATCGCTGGACTCTGGTTTGGTTTATGGTCTTGCTGGTGCAGGGGATACTGCCGGTTGCAAATGTCTACCTCACCCGTGAGATTGTCAATCGAGTTGTTGAAATCCTGGGGGTTGGTGGCCCGCAGGTGCAGATCTCTAGTCAGGTGGGGTCGCTGCTGTTACCTGGCGGGCTGTTGTGTTTAGTCTTGGTCTCTACGGAAGTTTTGCAATCTTTGGGCACCTGGTTACGGACTGTGCAGTCTGAGTTAATTCAGGATCACCTCAGCCACTTGATCCAGGCCAAATCCATTTCTCTCGATTATGGCTTTTTTGAATCTGCAGATTACCATGATCGTCTCAACCGAGTACAGCAAGATGCTAGCAGTCGCTCCTAATCACTGATTGAGCACAGTGGTAGTCTGATTCAAAACAGTTTAACGTTGCTCTCCATGGCCGGGATCCTCACTTTTTATGGTGTCTGGCTTCCACTGATTTTGTTTATTAGTACGTTGCCTGCCTTCTATGTCCTGATTCGCCAGAATCGTCGCTACCACGATTGGTGGCAGAGATCCACCCCTCACCGTCGTATGGCTCAATATTACGAGATTCTCCTAACCCAGGACTGGCCTGCAGCAGAACTACGTATTTTTCAGCTGGGACAGTATTTTCAACAGGCATACCAAACGTTGCGGGAACGACTTCGTCATGAACGGATCCAACTCATCCGGCAACAAAGTTTGATGCAGATGATAGCAGCAGGCATAGCACTCTTGGCCGCAGGAGGCTCAATCACCTGGATGAGTCTGCGAGTATTGCGGGGGGAAGGCACCCTCGGGGATCTAGCACTGTTCTACCAGGCTTTTCAGCGGGGACAATCGATGATGCGCTCCCTCCTGAGCAACATGGGTCAGATCTACAACAGCAGCCTTTTTCTGGAGAATCTCTACGATTTCCTCGATATCCAACCGCAGCTCACAGCTCCAACCAAACCTCTTTGCCCTCCTCAGGAATTGCGGGAAGGGATTCGGTTCGAGGGGATCACATTTCGTTATCCAGAAAGTGAACGCCTCATCTTACACGATTTTCACCTCACCATTCCTGCTGGTCAGATTGTGGCCATTGTGGGATCCAATGGGGCAGGAAAGAGTACTTTGGTGAAGCTGCTCTGTCGGCTTTATGATCCAGAAGCAGGGGCGATACACATTGACAGTTGCGATATTCGTAACTTTGATGTTTCAGATCTGCGAGGGCTGATCACCGTGTTATTTCAGCATCCTGTTCCCTATCAGGCGACAGTGGCCGAGAATATTGCCTATGGTGATCTGGCTGTTCACCCAACCCTAGAGATGATTCAGGCAGCGTCGGTGGAAGCAGGCGCAGATGACGTGGTGGCACGTTTACCCCATGGCTACCAAAACCGTTTGGGCAAGTGGTTTGCCCAGGGAACAGAATTAAGTGGAGGAGAATGGCAGCGAATTGCTCTTGCCCGTGCTTTTTTGCGACAGGCCCCCATCATTGTCTTAGATGAACCCACAAGTTTTATGGATCTGTGGTCAGAGTCAGACTGGTTAAGACGATTTCGGAAATTAGCTGAAGGGCGCACGGCCCTAATCATTACCCACCGATTTTCCCTGGCCATGCAGGCAGATGTGATTCATGTTATGAAGTCCGGCCAGATCGTGGAATCTGGTAACCATCAGGAACTGCTTCATCACAATGGACTCTATGCGCAAGCCTGGTATGAGCAACTTCACCATCAGGTCAAGAAATAACCATGCTCCCAACCAACCATTATGTCTATCAAAGTCATGGTGTAACGCTCCTGTCTCCTTTTCCCATTGCGGAACTGAACTCATCTCATTTACCCCTCACCCCAGACAATACGGTTGAGATCTCCTACACAACTGATCCTCAAGGATTTCCCTACCCCCACCTGGAGTATTCAGGCTATCTAATTACGGCTGAAACTGCGATCCTCTGCGTGCCAAGAGAAATTGTTTTTTTCATTGAAAAGGGAAGGTCAATTCAGATCTTGACCCATGCCAATGTGGAGATGGATCTACTGCGTACCTACCTAGTGGGGAATGTGCTGGCATTACTGCTCACCCAAAGGGGTTACCTGGTGCTGCATGCCTGCTCAATTGAGATCTTTGGCAAGGCCATCGCTGTGATGGGATCTTCAGGCGCTGGAAAATCATCACTTGCGGCGGCACTGGTTCAGGCTGGACATCAACTCTGCAATGATGACCTTTCTCCACTGCTGCTCAAGGATAACCAACCTTTTCTCTGGCCTGGATATCCCCAAATTAAGCTCTATCAGGAGGTGATCCAGACCCTCAGGTTGACCCAAGACCGTCTCAGCTCTCTGCATCAGCGGGAAGAAAAATGGGGATACCGCAATCACCACGATCTTTGCTCCACTCCACTACCTTTGAGATGTATCTACATGCTGGAACCAGGCGAGCACATTGAGATTGAAGATCCCTTGTCCACGATTGCTGCCATCGACGGCACCTTGCAGCAAAGCTGGCCAAACCGATTAGGCACTTCTGGGGGAGAGCGACATCTGAGACAATGCGTCAAACTTGCCCAGGATGTTCCTTGTTTCAGACTGATCCGTGGAACAGAAGTGTCATCTCTACCCCAGCTAGCAGAAAAAATCCTAGATCACCAAAAACATTTGATTACCCTCGGCCTATAATAGCTGGCAAAGAACTTAGGGTCAGACATGTCTGGACTATCATCTATCGGTTCTATTCAGATCTCTGAGGAGCAGGTGTCCTGTGAAGTGGCGGGGATGGCCGTGATCCTTCACACCCGATCCGGAAACTACTTCAGTCTAAATGAGGTGGGAGCCCGCATCTGGGAGTTACTACAACAAGGTCAGTCAATGGGATCCATCTTTAACATCCTGCAAGAAGACTATGAAGTCAGTCAGCAGCAGTGTGAGCAGGATCTCGTCAAGCTGGTCATGGATCTCAAGGATCAGGGTTTTGTGAATGTGCAACTTTCTACAGCAGAAGCTTAAAAATGCTACACACTCTTTAACCCGTCTGGGACAGCTCAGTCTGATAGAACGGCAGATCTTATGGCAAGCATTATTGTGGGTGGTGCTGATTCGTCTAGCCCTATCCCTCTTTCCTTTTATGAAGCTTCGAACTTTGATGAAGGAAGTGGTTCAGAGGGTTGCTTTATCTCCCCCTGCTCTTGAAGCTACTCGTGACCAGATTCTCTGGGCGGTGCAGAAAGTCAGTCGTCGAATTCCTGGAGCAACCTGCCTGACTCAGGCTTTAGCAGCTCGCATTCTCTTAAGCCAGTATCACTATCCTCATCAGTTGTGCATTGGTGTGGATATTGGATCCGGGCAACCCTTCAGTGCTCATGCTTGGCTAGAGGCGGGGGATCAGGTCTTGATTGGTCAGCTGCCCGATCTGTCCAGATATACAAAGCTGCCCATTGATGGTGAGTTGTTATGAGGTTTTGGGGTTGGACAGCCTCTGGACAAAGACGCGGACGGGTCGAACCAGGAAATAAAGGGGATCCAGCGGTTTGGGTAAAGGAAACCAGTTGCGATCTGTAGAACTCGGCAAGATCAAAAGCCGACCCACATGCTCACAGTAGGGCCAGCGATCCTGCCACTGTTCCCGTGATTGCAAATAGAACCAATGATCTTGCCATCGGGTTGGGGGATGAGACGAGGTATCGCCAATCCGTCTAAGCACTTGCTGGGTAAGCAACAATACCTGTCTGTCTTGCTCAACTTGCTGTTGGAAATGAAGTGGCAGCGGAGCATCCAGGAGTCGATTGGCCAGCGATAGTCCTAGGAGCAGGATGCGCAAACTACCAAGCTTGACTGCCTGACATTCGATCTGATGATCCCAATTGATCTCGGGAGTTTGCCCCAAAAGTTCGGCAATATCACAGATCCACTTGAGTTGTTCCCACCTGTGTTTGTTGGCATGAAAACAGAGGTAGATCAGCAGAAGATTGAGGGAGATTGTGTGGATTTGGGTTCCCAGAAGGTTGATTTCTAAAGGATCTGACCATAAGTCCTCCACCTGAGCAGGAAAGGATAATACAGGGCTCATTAGATTCCAATGAAGTTCCAGAGAGACTCTTTTCTCTGGATTGTGAAGATCAAAACCAATATGGGAATCTAAATAGTCATTTTCCTGCTCAGGCGTTAAAGTTAATTGGGTCAGGTAACCCTCGCCACCCAGAATCTTGATAGCTTTGAGGCTCAACTCTCGAGGGATCAGAATATCTAGATCTAGGAACCGTCGCAGGGCAAGATTGCCGTAGGCCAACTGGGCGAGGGAAGGCCCCTTAAAGGGGATACAAGGGATCCCGGAATCCTGGAGGAGCCGGACAACCCTGACCAGCTCTTGGGCCAGATACAAATTACGACAGATGCGATCCTGGGTTTTCTCTTGAAGCAGGTTCTGCATATCAACTGGTAAACCCTGGGGTTGGCATCGGTACAGGGTATGGCTGACCAGAGGTAGCACCCCGTGATCATGGGCCAACTGGATGAATCGAGTCCAATTCAGAGATTGCTGAGCTAGGTGCTGGAGTTCTGTTGCTGTGGTGTCTGTAATCTGAGTCCGGGCTGCTAAAATAAGCAATCGCATTTCGGGGGAAAATTGACTGATTTGATCTGTCATCGGCGTCACTTTCACTCCTCATTCCTAATCCCAAATCTAATCCCAAAATTCATTATTTTTCTTTGTCTATGAGTGGACTAATTGCCCTGCTGTATAGAGATCGCCAGCCTCTAGATTTTCTGACTCTGGAAAAGATGTTACAAGCGCTAGCTCATCGAGGGCCAGATGGCTCTCAGCTCTGGGGGGAGGGATCCGTTGGGCTAGGTCACTGTATGCTTTGGACGACACCGGAATCGTTACAGGAGCACTTGCCTTGGACTGATCCTCAGTCAGGCATAACAATAACTGCTGATGCCCGTCTTGACAACCGAGATGAACTGAGTGAAGCCTTGGAGCTTGATCAGGGTTCAAATCCTTGTGATGGTCAACTCATTCTCTTGAGCTATCTCAAATGGGGATTGGAGTGTCCAGAGCGATTGCTGGGGGACTTTGCTTTTTCCATCTGGGATCCCCGTCATCATCATGTGTATTGTGCTCGTGATCCGATGGGGGTCAAGCCTCTCTATTACTATTGCTCTGAGCTTCTGTTTGCAACTGCCTCTGAGATTCAATCCCTGTTGGTTCACCCCCAAATCCCCAGGCAGGTGAATGAGATCCGGATTGCAGACTATTTTGTTCAGACTGGGAAAAGACTGAATTCTGTTTTGGATGATCGTGAGATCACAGCTTTTCGAAATATCTATCCATTAGCGCCAGGTCAGTGGATCAGGGTTTCGCCTGAACGGATGCAAAAACAGACTTATTGGCAACTGGATCCCAGATCTGAGCTTAAGCTGGGATCTGATCAGGACTATGCAGAAGCCTTTAGAGACTTGTTTGCTAAAGCAGTGCAATGCCGGTTGCGTAGCGCTTTTCCTGTGGGGATCCAGCTCAGTGGCGGGCTGGATTCTTCCTCAGTTGCTTGTATGGCAGGCCAATTTGTGGATCCCAGTGTTTTGACTGCATTCTCTGCTATTTTCCCTAGCTTGAAGGGTCAAGAAAAGACTCAGGTTGATGAGAGAAAGTATCTTCAGATTGTTCTTGAGCAAGGAGGTTTTCAGTCGGTCAAAATTGAAGCGGATCGCTTAAGCCCCTTGCGGGATCGGCAGGGGATCTATCTTCATCCTGATGAACCCTTCTATCCTCCAAACTTGTATTTAACCAGAGAAATCTATCAGGTGGCTCGGGAACAACAGATCCGAGTTGTTTTGGATGGGATAGATGGGGATAGTCTGCTTTGTCCTCCTTATCGTTATTTACTGGAGCTGGCTCAATCAGGTCAATGGCTGAGTTTTGCCCAAGAGGTCAGATTAGTCAGTTCTTTTGGTTTTTCGGCCTGGAACTGGTTCTGGTTCTATTTTTGGAGGTTTGGGTTGAAGCAAACCTTCATTCGAGGGCCGGTGCGCTCGATGTGGCAGCACTTGCAGAAAGAAGAACCTGCTCCGCTGCCACTGATGAAGGCTGAGTTTGGCGAGAGATTGCAGCATGATCAGAGGTTACAGATGATTAAGGAGAGAGATGCTCCCTGGTCGAAGCAGGTTAGAGGAGAGCATTACTTGGCCTTATCGTCGGGGTTGCAGCAGTCAGCGTTGCAAAGTTTGGATCGGATAGCAGCAAGGGCAGGGGTGGAGGCGCGACATCCTTTTTTTGATCGGCGGTTGCTGGAATTTTGCTTGGCATTGCCTGTGGATCAGTTGCTGAAACACGGATGGAGTCGGATCATCTTGCGCAGGGCTATGAAGGGTATTGTTCCAGATCCGGTGCGGTGGCGACATCGCAAGGCAAATTTGAGTGCCAGTTTTGGCCGAGGATTCTGGGGGCAGGAGCGCGAATTGATTCAGGAGGTGTTCTCAAAGGATCTGAGGGATCTGGAGGAGTTCTTGAATCTGGAGCGGGTTCAGGAGATCTATGAGTGTTGTCTGTCTTCTGTCAAACGGGATGATTTTTCTCAGGCAAGCTTACATCAAGATATCCATACCATCTGGGTAATCGTTACCTTAGCGCTTTGGTTAAGAAAGTGTTCGTGAGCACTGGGGATGAGACAAGTCGCCGCTGGCGCGAACCTAGAGAAAAGGTAGTATCCTGATCCCTGAACTCAAACCCTCAGAGGATCCCTAAGATACACAGGTGCTGTTGTGACCATCCATGACCAGTTTGCCAAAAGTCTGCTCAGTGAGTTCTTGGATCCCTATGGCACAACAGTGACCAATCTGGAAGTCAGCGATGAACCCCGCAATGTTGACCTCTATTTTGAACCGTCCCAGGATCCGAGTGAGTTGGGCTTGCTGGGACAGATGGCCCGAATCCCTTGTTTGATTGAGCCGTTTCGTAATCCAGTCGATGAAAAGGCTATCCAATCCTGCTTGCTGAAAGCCCTGATGGTAGGGGCTAAGCAGCAAAGACAGGGATCCCAAACTGTTCCCTACTTATGGATCCTTACCCCGACTGCCTCAGAGCGGATCCTGGGTTTGTTTGGAGCAGCGGGGGAACAAGGGATCCATCACTTGCCCACCGGATTCAATGCGGCGATTGTGGTGATTCATCAGTTACCCAAAACGCGTGAAACTTTGTGGATCCGGCTTTTGGGGCGGGAAGGTTTTCAGAAACGAGCGATTGAGGAGGTGATGGAGTTGCCCACAGGGGATCCGAGTCGGAGCAGGGTTTTGGAGCTATTGGGGAACTGGAAGATTATGCTGGATGAAAAGACGGAAGCTGAACGCGAAGAAGAAAGGGAGCTGATTATGAACCTGTCACCGGCCTATCTGAAATGGAAGGAAGAGACCCTGAACGAGGGCAAACAAGAAGGGATCCAACTCGGCAAACAAGAAGGGATCCAACTGGGCAAGTCAGAGACGGTGCCGATTCTGGCAGAGCTGGGATTATCGGTAGATGAGATTGCCCAACGCCTTGGTCTGCCTGTCCAGCTTGTGGCAGAGATCTTGGATCGGCAAGGGTGATGCGGGAGGAAAAGACGGAGCGACAGAGGAGATTACCCATTGTCTGGATCTCTCCCCTGCACAGGTTGCCCAAACCCTGGATCCCTACTGCACTTCAAAGGATCCAATATCGACCGTGGTGTTAACAATCCGAGGTAGCCCCCTCTGATCGGTGGTGACACTGCGGGGAATGGACAAATTAAACCCCGCATCAATGGCTTGACTACCCGTCACTAAGGAATGGGTGAGCACAGGCTGCTGACCCCCCGGATCATTCGGATCCCCGGCTTGGATCAGCGTGCTATTGGCATCCAGGACAGTGTTGAGAACAATGTTGATATTGGGCACACCGACGATGTTGCCATTGGAGCCATCAAATAAGCCACCGGATCCGCCAGTGCCAATCAGGTTGTTAGAGCCCCC
>JBHJNR010000079.1:0-3735 GCA_050330615.1 Cyanophyceae cyanobacterium | reverse complement strand
GTAAACTACCCCGCGCTACAGAGCGCGGAGCCTTCAATAGCCCTGAGCCGAACATGATCCGCAAGGGAACACGCCCAGCCCGAACCTTCAGGCGAGTTTACAATTCGCCCCAATGTTGCAATGTTTTTGGCCCCATTCAGGTCAGCATCACACCGATTGCCGCAATGCCCACAAGCAAACTTCTTCCCCTGCCGATACGACTCACCCCACACCGGATGGATGTGGCAGCACTTAGCACAGGCCTGGGAAGTGTAGGCCGGATTCACCAGAATCAGCTTCACGCCGCTCCCCAAGCACTTGTAGGTCAGGAACAGACGGAGCTGGTAGAACGCCCAGCTATTGCTCCGCCGTCTTTCAGTCTTGGAGCGGGGCATCTGGTTAGTGCGTTCCCGGATCCCGGTCAGGTCTTCAAGGGCAATTGCCATTCCAGTAGCCCTGGCTTTCTTGATCAGCCTGCTGCTGATGGTGTGATTCACTTGGGCCTGGAACCGTCTTTCACGTCCACTCAACCGTGTCAGGAGTTGTCGGCATCGTCTGCGACTACTCCGTGTGCCTTTGGACGCTTTTCTCTGTACCGATGCCCTAGTCTTGGCATATCGGTCACGGACTTGCTTCAACTGCTGTCCACAAAACTCCTCTCCATCGGATGTAACGGCAATATCAGTGCGCCCCAAATCCACACCCAACACCTCCGATGTGGGGGCAAACTGAGGTGTGTCAGTCTCAACCTGAATCTGCAAGTAGAACGAGCCATCCCTGCGCTTGCTCAGCACCGCCGACTTGGGATCCTGCCCACCGAGAAGATGGCGCTGATAGTTACCAATGTGCAAAGGGAACTTCTCACGACCCTTGAGCATGGTGAGACTAACAGACCAAGTATCCTCCCGAAAGGTGAAGGTGCGGGCATCGTAGCCAGCACTAGTGGGAGCAAAGCCCCGCACTTTGGATCCTTTCTGCTTGGCAACCTTGCGGGCACCACAGACGCGGCGGATGGCATGAATAGTGTGTTGACTACCCAGCCCCGACTCCGCCCTGGCCTCTTTGTAGATAAGGCTCTGCACAGCCATTCGGTTATGCAGCTTTTCTGGGGTGTTGTGATGAACAAACTCACAGCAACGGGCAAACGCCTTCATCACCGCATCAAGTTTCTGAACCTGCTGCGGTGTGGTGGTAAGTTTGCAAGACACTGTAAGGATCTGGGACATTCTCAAAGGGTGAAGTTATTATGCCAAGTATAGCACCTGTTGCTGGGTTCGGGGGCATCGAACCCCCTCACCCAGTTGCTCTACCTCCCCAGCCTAAAGAGGCAGGGGACTCACGCGATTTCGTTGAAGTATTGATGAAGTATTGATAGGGTCTGAATAAGCGCCCATAAGCAGCCTATTCAGGCCACAGCTAAGACCAAGGGATCCAATACCTCGATGCCTTACTCAGGCAAGATCACCGCATCGATCACGTGGATAACGCCATTGGAGGCTTCGATATCGGCAGAGATCACGTTAGCTCCATCGACGGTAACGCCTTCCTCAGAGACTTCGACAGTGACATCGCTGCCTTCAACGGTGGTCACTTCACCAGATTCCAGATCAGTGGAGAGCACAACACCAGGAACCACGTGGTAAGTCAAGATACTGACCAACTGTTCTTTGTTCTCAGGGAGCAACAACTCTTCTAAAGTCCCTTCTGGCAAAGCGGCAAACGCCTCATCGGTAGGAGCAAAAACGGTGAAGGGGCCTTCGCCTTGCAACACTTCAACCAAGTCAGCAGCTTCTAAAGCAGCGGCCAAGGTGTTGAACTGTCCCGCTTCGACGGCGATGGTGACGATATCAGGCATCTCAGTTGCCTCTTCGTCCATGCTGTCTTTGTCCATACTGTCTTCGGTCATGGTTTCTTCGGTCGTGGCCTCTTCCGCAGGAGCTTGATGAGAATTGGCATTAACCAACGGCATCGATACCAAGCCAGTGGTAGCGGCGGCAACAAGGGTCAGAGTGAATAAATTGCGAATCATGTGAAAAACCAATTAGCGGTTTACATTACTTCATGACCCCAGGGAGCCGGAGAAAGTTCCCGATAATACGAAAAAAATCTGAGAGAGTCTCCGCTTGGGGGGATCTGCCCCTCTTAACCTGGGGATGGGGATCCCTGGGGGATGTCTCGCGCAATCAAGACCAGCAAAGCTATCATCCCTTGTGACAAGACAGGGATCTAGATCTCCTAAATCCCTCTTAAAAAGGTGGCCTTTGAATCCGGCTCTCACCTTTTCAAGGGGGGCTACAACTATTGCCACGCTGCGCGACAGGGGGGATCAACCCCATAACAGGTAATTCCTGAAGAGGCGGAATCAGATTTGAATTGGCCGCAAAAAAATCCCCACTCTTCTCAAGAAGGGAGGGGATTTAAAGTATTGATAGGGTCTGAATCTGTGCCCATGAGATATTGGTCGATAGTTTAGCTAAAGCTAGAACCAGACCTCAGGCGATCAAGCTAGATCAAAGAGCAGGATCTCAGCATCTTGGCTGGCTACGATGGCGATGCTGTCGGTATGTTCCACAGCAGCAGCATCACCGGACGAGAGATCTCGATCTTGCACCCATACTTCGCCTCGGGCCACTTGGATCCAGGCAGCTCGACTGGGTTGGAGATCAAAGCTGACTTGATCCCCAGTCTGCAACTGAGCTGCGTATAGATTCATATCCTGATGAACCGTCACGGATCCCTCACGGCCATCCCGAGAGGCAATCAGCTTGAACTGGCCCGCGTGCTCTGCCAAATGGGTTTCTTTTTGCTCATAGCTGGGTTCCAGATCCACCGCTTCTGGCAAAATCCAGATTTGCAGCAGATGCAAGGGATCCGTAGGTGAAGGATTGAACTCGCTGTGGCGGATCCCGGTGCCCGCTGTCATCCGTTGGATTTCGCCAGGACGAATGATGGAACCAGTACCCAGACTATCTTTGTGCTCAACAGCACCATCCAAGACATAGGTGACGATCTCCATATCGCGATGAGGATGGGTGGGAAATCCTGCCCCGGCTGCGATCACATCTTGGTTGATCACCCGCAGCGTCCGAAAGCCCATGTGAGCCGGATCATAATAGTTGCCAAACGAAAAACTGTGGTAGCTATCCAGCCAGCCAAAATTGGCATGTCCCCGTTCATGGCTGCGTCGAACGGTGATGGCCGGAGTCAAAGCCGGAGTCAAAGCTGGAGTGGTCATAGGCCAGATAGTCTCCTGATGAACTATAAATCTAGCTTAATTGTTTGAGTCCAAACAGTCAATCCTGAGAGAGCTGCGGTTTAGGCTGGGGATCCCGGTATGAGCCTTGGAAAAGGGATACAACCCCCGTCCTTCTAGGACGGCTTTTCCTCTTGTAGCCTATCAATCCAGTCCTCTATCATCTGCGTCATGGTTTTCCGCTTGGACGCTGCAACACGGCGCAGTTTTTCCAGCCTATCAGAGTCAACGCGAATACTTAATCTGTCTCTGGTCATGGCTAGTATTTGGCTATCCAGCAATGCTAGAATACTAGCATGAAAGCACGTTTCAACTATCGACTCTACCCGCATCCTGGTCAGGCTCACAGCTTGGCTCGGGCGTTTGGTTGTGCCCGTGTGGTTTGGAACGATGCTCTAGCCTATTGCCAACAGACTAGAGAGCAGAGAGGGAAGACCCCCAGCGGCTACGACCTCAAGAAGATTGTGGTCACGCAGGGCAAACAAGATCCGAGGCGGGCCTGG
>JBHJNR010000078.1:0-3228 GCA_050330615.1 Cyanophyceae cyanobacterium | reverse complement strand
ATTTACCGATGGATTGACTGATGGATCGACCAAACCCCAGTATCACCTCGGCAGTTCACAGTCATCTGGGATCCCGATCTGGTGATGACCGTCTCTGCTGATGCCTCTGGACTGAATGGCCGTTTCTCTGGCGAGATCAAGGTGATGAAGGAAGAACGACAAGCGCTGGAGTTTGGCAATCTCTACCGTGATATTCACACCACTGCTGGTCGGGCTGGAGAACTGTAATCCTCATTTGAGGCTGTCTATTCATTTGATGCTGTCTATGGGGCGTACAGGGATCGAACCTGTGTAGGGCAAATTATGAGTTTGCTGCCTAAACCACTCGGCCAACGCCCCCAGCTCTTGGCTTTAATCTTAATAGTACCGAATTACCGCTATCGGTTTGATCTGGAGACTGAGGGATCTATGGAGGAAGCCAGCAATTGGCACTCCTCTATTGTTAGTATAAAAATACTTCTATATCGGTAAACCTCCCACGGATGAAGGATTTGAGCCAATCTAGCGATTGTTTTTCTCAAGGTGATCACGCCTCTCCTCCCGTTGCTAGCCCCCTTGATGCGCTCAAGCAACTCAATGAAACAGTGACAGAGGCCCTGTTGGCCTATCTCCGCGAGCAACCTGAGACGGCGAAAGATTTGCTCAAACTGGCTCTGCCTCAACTACTGCGAACCATGATGGCTGTTGGCGTGGATCCTGTGGATCCCAGTGATGAACCGGAGGATGAAAACCAAGATCCGGGACAACGGCTGGTACATATTGATGGCAATCGGGTGCAATTTCGGGTCAATGACCAACTGCGGGGGAGTTGGAGCATCTGGTCGGTCGGTGATCTGAAGGAAGTCTGTCGACTGGCTGAGGAATTTGATTGCGGCCTCGTCTATTCCTTTATCGGCAGTCTTTCCCCCAGCCGTATGGCCGAGAGCCGCTATTTTGATCAGGGGGAGCTATTGGGATCCGGAGATCCTAACTCTGATGGGGTCACCCCTCCTGGTCAGGATCCCTTGGCTAGTTGAGGCCGCGCGCCGGTGCCAGTTAAAGGGCAATCCCCCCCGCCCTTTAACTGTTTTCTTCTTCCTGTCGCTGTCGTTCTTCCTCAGCCGCTGCTGCTTCATTGGCCGCATTCGCCGCTTGCGCCTGCATCGTGCTGGCAATCTGGCTAGTATCAACAGGAATACTGGGGGGGGCAGGGCCTTTGCCAATCATCACTGTTGGGCAACCCTTGGCAATCTTGTTGGGAGGCCCCAATGCCTCCACAATCGTCGCCCCCATAAAGCAGGCGGGCAAGCCATTGATCATGACCGATGTGCTGCCATCCACCACCACACCAGGGCCGTGGGGGGGGATCGGGAGTGGTGTAGTGCAGGTATGGACATCCACCATGCCACCTGAGAGAGCTGCCGTCGCAGATCCCGCCCCCACCAAACTGCCAATCAGTCCGGCCATACTGGCTGCCACCGATAGCTTGGTGGCTTCTTCGGCCGCTTTGGCCACTGGGATGGCGGGGCCCACAGCAGCAGCAGTAGCGGCCTGTGCCCCCTGAATGATGCCATCAGCGACCTGTTTGGCCGATTGCAGCACCGCCGCCTGAGCCACCGGGATCCCTCGCCAAGCGGGAAGGCCACCAATCAAAACAGTGACGCTGCCAGGGCTACCCGTCAACACAGGTGGCAAGGGGTGCGTCACATTATCAGCCACACGGGCAGCGGGTTGGCCCATTTTGAACCTGCCTTAATCAATATCCCTAGCTTATCCTGAGAACCCACTATCATCATTTGGCCCAACGATTAGGGTTAAAAGGACAGACAGTTGACAACTGTTCACGATGAGCTGTCTTGCCTTGGGGGGCTGATCCTGTCAAACTCAGGACTGCCTTCTCACTTTTCTCAAAATAAGCCGCTGCTATGGAACGAGTTTACGTTGGCCCCTTTGTGCCTTTGATGCAGGCTCTCATGCCTCGCCGCACCCTTTTGCGAGATGTGATGCTGATCTTGGGGGGCAGCTGGTTTGTGGCCGCAATGGCACAGGTGGCAATCCCCCTGCCCTTCACCCCTGTCCCCATTACGGGGCAAACGCTGGGGGTGGTGTTGGTGGGGGCAACCCTGGGATCCCGGTTGGGGGGACTATCGCTCTTGACCTATCTGGCTCAAGCCTTGGTGGGGCTACCGTTCTTCTCGCGCGGGGGATCCGGATGGAGCCATCTCACCGGGGCCACTGGCGGCTACTTGGTGGCATTTCTCTTGGCAGCGGTGCTGATGGGCTGGATGGTAGAGCGCTGGGGCTGTGACCGCAATCCCCTCAAGATGGCGGGGGCCATGCTGCTGACCAGCGCCTTAACCCTGAGCCTGGGATCCCTGTGGTTAGGCATCTGGTTAGGCATGGCGGGCAACTTTGTCGGGGTTGGCGACGTGCTTATGCTCGGCATGATCCCTTTCATTCCTGGCGATCTGGTCAAAAATCTGTTGGCCTCTTCCCTGTTGCCACTTTCATGGCGAGCGATCAATCGCCCTGTATCTAGAGCAAAAAAACCTGAGGGTGACCAAGACTAAGATTCTGATGATCAATCGTGTTAGGGATCCCGGCTGGAAAGTCTTTTGCGATATTTTGTATCGGGATCCCCATGTCTGATATTCGTCCTGATGATTCTAGCCAGCTTCAACGGCGGCTAACCCAGCATCTTCACCACATCGCCATTCCTCGGGATCCCGATTGGTCTCCGTTGGGGCATCGTCAGGTGCAAACCTATATGACGGAACAGTTCAGTCAATGGGGGACTGTGGAACCGTTTGCGGTTCAGATTGACCAGCAGACCTTCCATAATCTTGTGGTCAAGATAGCCGGATCCCACCGCTCGGATCCCATTCTGGTGGGGGCGCACTTCGATGCGGTGCCCTCTTCTCCGGGAGCTGATGATAATGCCAGTGGAGTGGCCGTCCTGCTAGAACTAGCTCGGCTTTTTCATCACCATCCCCCCCGCTGTCCCGTTCATTTGGTGGCGTTTGACCGAGAAGAACGAGGGCTGTTGGGTAGTAGGACCTATGCCGAATACCTGCACCACCATCACCAGAAACTACGGCTGATGCTGTCGTTAGAAATGCTGGGATATCGGGATCCCACGCCTCAGTCACAACGGTATCCCCATCCCCTCCTGAAGCGCATCTACCCACAACAAGGGGATTTTACGGCCCTGGTGGGTAATCCCGCCTCCCTGCTGGATATGATCCGTCT
>JBHJNR010000077.1:0-4786 GCA_050330615.1 Cyanophyceae cyanobacterium | reverse complement strand
GGGCAAGATAGCGAGCACAGGATCCTCCCGTCACCTTGCGCCAGCTATTCTCAACGCGCTGGATCAGCTCTAGATCTTGGTTGGTCACTTGGGCTCTGCCATCCGGCGCGACATAGCCCTCAGCAGCTAGGATCCCTAATAACCAAGCTTCCGTCTCTGTCAAATCCATTTGATTGGTTGGCTGCGGCAGGTCGATCAAGGCCAGGTGATCCCCAACCTTGACCTCTGCTGTTGGTCGGGCATAGGGTTGCTCTGCTCCCTGCACAAATACCAGATGATCCCCAGTGGTGTGATAGACCGCCCCACGGGCAGCAATGCGGTGAACAGTTTTATTAGGCTTGATTTTGGATCCATTCCAAGTGGCAGTCATGCAGGTAACGTTGACCCAGCCATGAGCATCCCACACCTCAAACTGATTGTCCGACGCTAGATCGGTGGTGTAGCGATGGCCATGGGCGGCATCTGTGCGGTGGGGCACAATATCCTCAATGGGGAGAATATCAATCATGCCGTTCTGTCGCACGATAACGGGGGTTTCTGCCGTCACACACTCATGGTTAAACAGGATCCCATTGCAGGCAAACAGGCCGTAGGCTTCCCGATAATTGACCGTCTGCCAGTGGGCATAGACCTTGGCACAGGCATAGGGACTGCGGGGATAAAACGGCGTCGTCTCGCTCTGGAGCACCGCCTGCACCAGCCCAAACATCTCAGAGGATCCCGCCTGATAAAACCGCACCTGGGATCCCGTTCGTCTCTGATAGTCCCGAATCGCCTCCAGCAACCGCAAAGTACCTAGCGCCACCGTATCAACGGTGTATTCTGGCGCATCAAAACTGACCCGGACATGGGACTGAGCCCCCAGGTTATAGACCTCATCTGGCTGGACTTCCTCCAAGATCCGGCGCAGGGTGGTGCCATCGGTCAGATCCCCATAGTGGAGATACATCTGGGCATTGGGATCATGGGGATCCACATAGAGATGGTCGATGCGGTCGGTGTTGAAGGTACTAGAGCGGCGGATGATGCCGTGAATCTCATAGTCCTTCTCCATCAACCATTCCGACAGATAGGATCCATCTTGGCCGGTAATGCCAGTCAGTAGAGCACGGGTGGTCATGAGCAGTGATGGGTCAAGGTGAACCCATGATACCGACTATCGTCCAGTCTGACCCCAGGGATCCCGAGTCTTCCTAGTGCTCCAGTAGTTCTCAATTCAGATCTAGAATTCCTCCAGCAGAGGGGCCAACCGCCGCAACAAGGGATCCTCGGGAAGGGTTCGAGCCGGAGGGTTGGGATCCGGCTCAGGCTGCGGGGGAGCGGCCAGTTGATCGACTCGCTGGCTCAGCCCTTTTAGATCTTGCTCCAGGCGTTTGAGCCACTTTTTGTTGTCAGAATCCTTTTGTAAGTGCTGCACCTGAGCTTGTAGGGTATCTACTTGGGCTTGAAGCTGAGTCCACAGGGCTGGCTCTGAGATGTGATGCCTATCAAGCTCCCCCTCTAGCACCCCAGATAACCCATCCTCAAAGCTCCCCAGATCCGCCAACAACATCCGTTGCAGAGCCTGTTTACACAGCTCACTAAAATTGGCCACCTGGCCGCTATCCACTGCCTGGGCGATGGCCTTGAGCAGAACCTCGTCTTGGTCAGGATAAAAATAGACCGACTTGCTGGATCGAGTGGTGCTGGTGGTCTTTTTGCGAGAGGTGGTCATCACTCCCTCCTTGGGATCCAGTTATGTCCGGTTGACTATTGGGGCAGATCCTAGACCTAGTAACCCTTGTCAAAGATCTTTCTAGCATTGGTAAGCCCAGACAAGGGGCTTAAGCCCCTTGTTCACAGTGGGTGGATTAACGCCGTCGAGTACTAGCCCGAGATCAGTTGCAGCTCACCATAGACAAACTGCCCCAACACATTGGCTTTGCGGGACGGTACACAGCGATGACAGGTGAGGCTGGCCTCCTCCAACAACTCGGCCAAGTCCTCCCAAAAAAAGTCCCCGCCTCCGCCGGTAATGATCACATCAGTGGCCCGCTCTGGTAGCCAGGCGATCAGCCGATTGGTCAGCTCACGGGCGAAACTGCGCCGCAAGGGGGGCAAGATATCATCCAGGTCGGTGGGCTTGAGGGCACCCTGAGGCCGGAAAAACCGTTTGCCCTTGGGTCGGTGTACCGCCTCAATCAGTGAGAGAGATTGGCTATCGGCCCCTTCAATTTGGTTCGCCACCTGCTCATAAAACTGGCTCATGGCAAACTCTTGACTGGAGGACACCCCCCGCGCAAACCGGAACCGATCCACCATCAAAAAGTCAGTGGTCTGATGGCCAATATCCACCACCGCCACCGAAATAGATTTGAACTTATCTTGGGTTTCCTGGCTCTCTTCCCAGAGCAGACTGCCATAGCCCTCCGGCATTACCCAAACCTTGGTCAGGGTAAAGTCCACAGGATCCCCGCGATAGATCATCTGGTGGTGGCCTTGAAGCAGGCTGGTGATCTGATTTTTTTCCTTGTCAAATTGGTCTTGAGACAGATAAGGGATCCCGAGGACGAGGGGGAACTCGCCGCTGATCCGGAAATAGCCCACCGATGCAAATACCTTGATCAGGGCATCCGTTACCTTCGATTGACCTACCCCCAATCCCGCCTTGAAATCTGCCGCCAGTTGGCCCACCGCGTAGCCGCTACCCTGGTATTCCAGCCACATATCCAACAGTGGATCAGAAGACTGGGTCTCAAAAGCCCCCCGCCGCACTTCTTCCACCGAGAGATGTTGCACATTGGCCGGGATCAGCACCACCTGTTCGGGATCCCGGCTGATACAGGCCTTGGTGGATGTCCGCCCCAGATCGATGCTGAGCAATTGCACCGGGGAGAGAGTCACATCTGGCGACTGAGTTTTGGCTGCCATCATCAAGACCTCACTGAGTAGATGCCGACTGGATGTTCAAGCCAGGATCTGAGCATGGGCTAGGGTGACTGGGACAGATTGTTTGAGATCAATACTTAGACTGCAACGGGTCTGGCTTGCCCCTACAGCTTAGTATGTTTGGTGCTGCTGCGGATCCCTGCCCTGAGAACGGCCCCAAGGGTACCGGGATCCCAAGCCTAAATTCTGGGATCCCGATGTTTGGGGTTGAGTTGGGGTGGTACAGATTCTCGTCTTGGGATCAGAACAGCTGGGTATTCTCTTCGTCGGTGATCTCAGACTTGATGCTGCGAAAATCGGGCGACTCGGTATAGCGAGTATACTCATCGTCGGTCATGGGCATGGCGTAGTAGTGGGCGAAGATGCCATCCGAAAAAGCCAGCGCGTCCTTATGCTCCAGATCGTGACTGGCACAGCGCGTCCCATTGACATGCACCCCGTTGGTGCTGGGCTTGCCCGCCGAATTGCCATCCAGGATCCGGTAGCGATAGCTTCCCCCCTGTGGCACCCGCAAGAGAATGGCGTGTTGGCGAGAGATCCCATCCCCCTTGAGCACGATGGCATTGCTGGGATCCCGGCCCAAAGAATAGGTGGCGGCATTGAGTCCGACAGCCCGCCGACCTTCACTATCATCAATCACCAAGACGTGTCGAATAGTGGTATCAGACATAGCCAGGAGCCTAACTGCGTGGGGACATCTCAATAAGTATGCACCCTTTGGGAAGAGAGATAGTCACCCCACCCCTGCCAGAGAATTGTTCTGCATCAGGTGCCTCGGATCCCAGAGACATTGTGGCTGAGACTGCTGGGCCGAGGATCTGCTCAACAAGCTGCCATTACTGAATTACTGGCTTTACCCCCAGGGGATGGGATGAGAGAGAACGCCTTAGAGCTATTGGGAAACTGGAGGATTATGATAGACCAAAGGCGGGAATCATTAAGGCAAGAAGAAAGAGAGCTACTGTTGACATCCTCCCCAATCCGCCTGTCGGCTGAGATTGGGGATTCCTAAGACTCACGGCTTAGGTTTCTGTTTCCTTCCCTTGCGGGTTTTACTCAACTGCCCTCCAGACTCATGCCTATCAGGTCTTACGTTCGATCCACAGACTGTAACCGCCTGTCCAGCGGCCAATATGTTGCGGGCGGCGTTGATATCTCGGTCATGGACGGAATGGCAGTGGGGATATTCCCACTCCCGTACATCCAAGGGCAGAGACTCAACAATGTGCCCGCAACTTCCACAACGCTTGGAGCTGGGGAACCAGCGGTCAATCTTGACCAACGTTCGCCCGTACCAAGCGCATTTGTAGTCCAGCATCCGCACCAGCTCACCCCACCCCGCATCGGAGATAGAGCCAGCCAGCTTGCGATTCTTGACCATGTTCCGCACAGCCAGATCTTCCACGACGATGGTTTGGTTTTCACGCACCAATCGGGTACTGAGTTTGTGCAAGAAATCTCTCCGGCTGTCAGCGATTCGGGCGTGTTGCCGCGCCACTTTCACCCGCGCCTTATGTCGATTCTTGGATCCTTTTTGCTTGCGGCTCAAGGACTTTTGAACCTGTTTGAGCTTGTGTCTTGCTTTGCGGTAGTGGCGGGGATTAACAATCTTCTCCCCGGTGCTGAGGGTGGCCAGACTGGTCAATCCAGCATCAACTCCTACCACTCCATCGGTGACAGGCAATGCCTCGACCGTGGGGTCATCCACCAACATGGATACGAACCACCGACCCGAAGGCTCCAGCTTCACCGTCACCGTGGAGGGATCCACGCCTTTCGGCAAGGCACGGCTCCAGACAATCGGCAAGGGTTGTTCACACTTGGCCAAATAGAGTTGACCGTCTCGGAACTTGAACGC
>JBHJNR010000076.1:0-3061 GCA_050330615.1 Cyanophyceae cyanobacterium | reverse complement strand
ACCACCCCCTAACCCCTTCGGGGTATAGGCGGAGCACTGCGACGGATTCTGGTAGTGCCTCTGGTGGCAGGAATCCTAGCTTAACCTTCTCGTTTCTTCCTCTGCCCAAGCTATCCAGCTCAGGCGTTCAGCAATTTATCCTGCGCTACCCGTCTCCAATCATTTCCTCTTGGTAAAGATGGTAGACCGCCATAATTTCACTCTCAGCCTCCCTAAAGGCTCTGACCACCACCGGATCGAAATGGGTGCCCGTGTCACGGTCAATCAAGGCATAGACTTCCTCCAAGCCCCAGGGCTTTTTGTAGGGACGGCGACTGCTGAGAGCATCAAAAACATCGGCTAGAGCAACGATCCGGCCTTCAAGAGGGATCTCATCTCCCGCCAGCCCGCGAGGATAGCCACTACCATCAAATCTTTCGTGATGGGTCAGGGCGATCAGGGCACTGAGTTTCATCACTTCTGAGGTGGACTGGCCCAAAATCTTGTAACCGATCTCAGGGTGTTGCTGGATCACCTGTCGTTCTTCGGGGGTGAGGGGGCCAGGTTTGAGCAGGATGGCATCCGGGATCCCGATCTTGCCCACATCGTGCATCGGGCTGGCATAGAGGATCAGTTCCTGCTTCTGAGGGGAAAGGCCGAGATATTTGGCGATGATGCGAGAGTAGTTGCTCATACGTTTGATGTGTAGAGCGGTGTCATGATCTCGGTATTCTGCCGCCATCGACAGGCAGGTAATGGTCTCAAAGTAGGCAGATTTGAGTTCCTCTTGCAGCCGGACATTGTGGTGGGCGACGGCGGCTTGGGAGGCTAGGGCTTCCGCCACACTGATATCGATAGCCGAGAAGGAAATGGGTGTTCGATCGATGGGATCCTGGCGGTTGATCAGTTGGAGGGCCCCGACAATTTGGCCAGAGGGATCCCGCATCGGTACCGTCAAGATGGACTGGGTATGATAGCCAGTGAGCTGGTCAAAAGAAGGATTGAACCGATAAGGCAACTCACTGGAGAGGGCATAAACATCGGGAATATTCAGGGCTTTGCCATTCAGCACCACAAAGCCGGCAATACTTTCGGGAGTCAGAGGCATACTCTGATCTTGCAAGGAATAATCATCACTCAAGAAGAATTGCAGATGATCCCCATCGCGCAAATATAGGGTGCCCCGATCGCAGGAGGTTAACTCTTGAGCCTTGCTGACGATAAGGAAGAGGAGATTGCTCAAATCCAGTTCGGCAGACAGGGCGATACCCACTTCAATCAGGCGGCGGGCGATGTCTCCGGTAACAGTCACCCCAGCGTTGTCCCCAGAAGCAGAGGACTCAGGGGGTAAAACTGGGCTATCGAGTAGGGTGCTGGGTTGGGGATCCATGTCAAGGCTGGTGGCTATGGGAAATGGGTCGGTTGCAGAGGTAGGGCAAGTCTATTCAAGAAATTTTACCCCTCACCATAGAGTCTGCCGAGAAAAGAGAGTTGAGAGAAGAGAAACAAACTTAGGATTTGGTTCCAATGTAGTCGAATTCTTGTCAGCATCTCTTTCCTGCTAGTCTGGCGCAGACTCGGGATCGAGGGAAGGGGATCCCTGGGATCCACCAGAGGCAGATGTCTGAGTCCAGATCTGTCGCTGGGGTACAGGCAGTTGGATCCCGTTTTGATTGAGGGCAAGGATGATGCGGCGGCGAAACTCGCGGGCCACATCCCACTGAGCCAAGGGACGCACTTTGATCCAGATGCGCAGGATCACGCCGTCAGGGTCAAACCTATCCACCCCCAACATTTGGGGATTGTCCAGAATCCGCTCCTTCCATTCCCAATCTCGGCTCATGCGTACTGCCACAGTCTCAATGACTCGCATGGCTCGATCAAGATCGGTGGAATAGCTGACTAAAATGCTCAAGTCCACCCGAGCCCAACCATTGGAAAGATTCTCTACTACCCGGATGGCGCTGTTGGGAATGGTGATCAGGGTGCCTTCGGTGTTGCGTAGTTGGGTGATGCGCAGGTTGATTCGCTCCACCAGCCCGCCCCGACCATCGATCATAATCACGTCCCCTTCAGCATATTGATCCTCCAGCAGGATCATCAGTCCGTTGATTAAATCTTTGATCAGATCTTGGGCCGCTAAGGAAACCCCCAGGCCGATCACCCCCAAACTGGTCACCAAGGGCACCACATTAACCCCCAAGAGACCAATGGCAGAAATGATGCCAACGAGGGAGAGCAGGGTGGCGGTCACCCCTTTCACCACACTGGTTAGGGTCACAATGCGTTTACTAATGCGATCTTGGGTGGTGGTTTCGGGCTGGATGATCAGCCATTGATTTTGCCGCACCGCCCGAAAGATGGTCTCGATGCTGTAGGCACTGAGCCGCACCGCTACGTAAGTTGCTAAGGCAGTGGATCCCAGTCGCAAAATCGGGCCTTGCAACCAGCGCAATCCCATGGTTTGAATCCACCGGGTCTGGGGAAAAAGACCGATGCCAATACTGAAGGCGCTGCCCCAGGCCATCACCTGTACCAACCACAGCAGCCGCTGTTCCAGATCAATCCGCAGCTCTAACCGATGCAGCCGCTGTACAAACTGAGCATCATGAGGGGAGTCCAGTTCCTGCTCACTGTCGGAAGTATGATCTGGTGACTTGTCAGGATCATCAGAGGACAGGGCTGTGGGATCTGATCGGTGCTCAGCCTCTGCCATGACTGGGAATTTGGGAATCTGCAATAGCTCCGATCGCACTCGGTCACGACGATGGATCAACTGGCGACGCCAGCGCTCTAGTCCCGCAGACAACAGCCACGTTCCCAGCAGTAAACTTAGGCTAATCCCCCCCCGTCGCCACAAAAACTCTGGCTGTCGTTCCTGGCGAAAAAGCAGCAATGCTTCCCTTGTGATCTGGCTCACCTGCTCCGCCCAAATATCAGGATCCAGCCCCTGAAGCTGAGCGTCCAAAAAAGTAATGGTGAGCAAATATTGCCCATTCACTGTGATCACAGGCTGGTTGGTGCCCGGATCCATCTGTGATTCAACCTGTAATGAGTTGGGGCGGAAATCGGATTGAGCCAG
>JBHJNR010000075.1:0-3078 GCA_050330615.1 Cyanophyceae cyanobacterium | reverse complement strand
ATCCCCAGCCTCAACATCCCCCCAATGGCACTGGGCCTCAGCTACCACAGGCCAACACCCCTGCCCCAACCAACACACCTGTAGGTTTGGATCCCACCATCCAGCAGCAGATTCAGCAGATTCTCAGCCAAGGCTACGAAGTTGGGGTCGAGCATGTTGATAAACGCCGCTACAAGATGAACTCCTGGAAAAGTTGTGGGATCGGCCATCTGAGGGATCCTGCCGAGGCAATGAACTCGGTACAGACGTGCCTGAGCGACTTTAGGGGCGAGTATGTGCGGCTGGTGGGGGTCAACCCCCAGGGCAAAAAGCGGATGATGGAGACAATTATCCAGCGACCCTAGTTTTCCCTGACGTCATGGGGGAGCTGGCGATGAGACAATGCCACAATTGTGTGGGATTCATTTTAATGAGCTGTATTGGGATCTGAGAGGAGCCATGACCAAGTTTGTGTTCGTCACGGGGGGCGTGGTCTCCAGCATCGGCAAAGGAATTGTGGCCGCCAGTTTGGGCCGATTGCTCAAGTCACGCAATTATTCCGTCTCTATCGTCAAGTTGGATCCCTATATCAACGTGGATCCCGGCACCATGAGCCCTTACCAACATGGGGAAGTCTTTGTCACCGATGACGGGGCCGAGACCGACTTGGACTTGGGGCACTATGAGCGATTTACCGACACCAACATGTCGAAGCTCAACAATGTCACCACCGGCAGCATCTATCAGGCGGTGATCCACAAAGAGCGGCGGGGCGACTATGAAGGGGGCACCGTCCAGGTTATCCCCCACATCACCAACGAGATCAAAGAACGGATCCACCGGGTCGCCCGCGATACCCACCCCGATGTGGTGCTGGTGGAGGTGGGCGGTACCGTCGGGGATATTGAGTCGCTGCCCTTTATGGAGGCGATCCGGCAGTTTCGCAAAGATGTGGGCCGGGGCAATGCCCTCTACATCCATGTGACGTTGGTGCCTTTGATCAAGGCAGCTGGGGAAATGAAAACCAAACCCACCCAGCACTCCGTCAAAGAACTCCGTTCTATCGGTATCCAGCCAGATATGTTGGTCTGTCGCTGTGAACAGCCCTTGCCACCAGGACTGAAGAGCAAAATCTCCGAATTTTGTGATGTGCCAGAAGAATGTGTGGTGCAAGCCCTGGATGCCCCCAGCATTTACGATGTGCCCTTGGTGCTGGAGCAAGAAGGGTTGGCCCAGCAGGTGATGCAGCTATTGGGTATGGAACAACGGGATCCCCAGCTCCAGCAGTGGGAGACCTTGGTGGATCGGCTGCACCATCCCCAACATCAGGTGGAGATCGCCATTGTGGGCAAATATATCCGCCTGACAGATGCCTATCTGTCGGTGGCAGAAGCCCTGCGCCATGCTGGTCTAGCCCTCAACAGTCAGGTGCATCTGCGGTGGGTCTCCGCCGAAGAGATGGAAATCCAGGGGGCTGAGGGGCTGCTCAAGGGAGTGGATGGGGTGGTGGTGCCCGGTGGCTTCGGCATCAGAGGCATCGAAGGCAAAATCGCCGCAGTGGAATATGTGCGCAAACAAGGGATCCCGTTCTTGGGGCTTTGTTTGGGGATGCAATGTGCGGTGATCGAGTGGGGCCGTCATGTGGCTCAGCTGGGCAATGCCGATAGCTCAGAGTTTGACCCCGATACCGATAATCCTGTGATTAGCCTCTTGCCCGAACAGCGCGATGTGGAAGACTTGGGGGGCACGATGCGGCTGGGGCTTTATCCCTGTCGGCTTCAGCCCGATACTTTGGCGGCACGACTTTATGACGAAATGGTGATCTACGAGCGGCATCGCCACCGCTATGAGTTCAACAATGCCTATCGCAGCCAATTTGTGGACTCAGGTTTTGTGGTGAGTGGAACATCCCCCGATAATCGCTTGGTGGAGATCATCGAGTATCCAGCCCATCCCTACTTCATTGCGGCACAGTTTCACCCCGAGTTCCGTTCTCGCCCCAATCAGCCCCATCCTCTCTTTTTGGGCTTGATCGAGGCCGCCTTGTCGCAAGGGCTGCCCCCTGAACTTACCCCGTTGGTGTTACAGACTGTTTAATCAGTTGATCTAGAAAGGCTTGATGCTCTGGCGTTTGTACACCCTGCTGCAAGACGGAGAGCACCAAGGCTAAGTCTCCTGACACCAGGGCAGGTAACGACAACCACAGGCCGGGGAAGACAGTGCTCCTCAGGATCCCGTCTGCATCGGGCACTTGGGGCACATAATCATCCGCCTCCAGCCGGAACCAATCCACCTGCCCCTCTAAGGTGCGCCAGACAATATACTCTCGTACTCCGCTGCGGCGATAGGCCCGCTTTTTGTCGTGCAGGTCGAGCGAGACGCTGCTAGCGGCAACCTCCACCACCAGCTCTGGAGGCCCCTCAATGTAATCATCTTCACTAATGCTGGCTTGCTGACCTGGGATAAAGAGAACCGCATCGGGCTGTGGCTCATTATCGGGATCCAAGCGCACCGTTGGTTCCACTCCCAACAGGATCCCTGGGGTGTAGGCATTGTAAGTGCCTAACCAAGTGATCAGACGACCGTGGGGTTCCCCATGACTTTTGATTCTTAGCGGTGATGCCATATAAACCACTCCTTCGATCAATTCTGCTTTTTTTAGGTGCGGCATGGCCTGATAACGCCGTTCAAACTCAGCACGGGAGAGATGATCGCCATTGTCCAGTGGCGGAATGGCAAGGGTTGGATGCGGAATGGCTACCATAGTGCTCACGCTCCTAACGAGGACGATTGAACGTATCTCAAGGCTAATCTTGTTTGCAGTTGTGGTAGACCCTAACGCTTGTCTTTCTTCTATTCAACCTCTCGATCCCGAGCTGATTCGCCGTATGGCAGCAGGAGAGGTGATCGATTCGCTCGGATCTGTGGTGCGGGAGCTGGTGGACAATGCCCTGGATGCTCAAGCAACTCGAATCACTATTGCAGGGGATCCCGAGCGATGGCAGGTGCGGGTCAGCGATGACGGCATCGGCATCCCTCAACGAGATTTGCCCTCAGCGGCTCTGGCTCACACCACCAGCAAAGATCCCAACTTAGGCT
>JBHJNR010000074.1:0-16878 GCA_050330615.1 Cyanophyceae cyanobacterium | reverse complement strand
CGTGTTGCAGCGTCCAAGCGGAAAACCATGACGCAGATGATAGAGGACTGGATTGATAGGCTACAAGAAGAAAAGCCGTCCTAGAAGGACGGGGGTTGTATCCCATTTCCAAGGCTCAGGGGATTAAGTTCAGATCCCACGGGGGAGGGTAAATCCGGGACAGAGTTTGTCCTCTACACCCAAGATGATCCCCTCTGCTGCTGCCTTTATGCGCCTGTTTCCTTTGATCGTTGCCGCTGCCATATTACTGGGGCTGAATCGTTCTGCTGTCATCGCCTCAACCCCTACTCCATCACCCGATCCGATTACTGATAGCTCTACCCAACAGATTCTCACCTTAGGATCTCCTGATGCTGAGTTCGATTTACGGTTTTTGGATGCCATCATCCTGCACCATCAATCGACGATCTCAACAGCAGCCATCGTGCTAGAAAAGTCCAATCGCAGCGAAGTCCGGGCAATAGCTGAGACCATGATCAACCAACGTCAACAAGACCTCGATCAGCTCCAAAGGTGGCGGCAGGATTGGTATCCCTCAGCCCCCTTGCGCCCTCAAGTCTGGGATCCTGCCACAGCATCAACCGCATCCCTGGATCCCAGTGCAGAAAGCATTCTCATCGCAGCGATCCCGTTGAGCGGCGAAGGAGAAATAGTCAATATCCGCGTGGTCAATAGATTGATTCCCCACCATGAGAGCGCCCTGGTATTGGCCAGAGAAGCCTTAACTCATTCCCTGCAATCGGAGATTAGAGCCTTTGCTGAGACCCTAATCACCACTCAACAGGCCGACATCCAACAGTGGGAAGATTGCCTTGATGCTTGGTAAAGATCCTGAATGTGTTTGCCAGTTGAAGATCCCTACTGCAATCCAGACTTGTCTACTGGAGATCCGGACAAAGGGATCCCTGGCTCATGGTGATAGCTTTTTTGTGGGAAGCCTTAGGGCAAGGGCAATGCTTTAGTTCCTCTAGAGATTGAGGGATCCACCGGGATCCCAGCGTTAGGATCATTTCGCCAAGCCATTGAGCGATTTGCCGGTTGGCACTCTAGTCTTTCGGGAGGAACCTCAGTCATGAGCCTACTTGATCAGTTGCGTCAGATGACCGTCGTGGTCGCGGATACCGGGGATATCAAAGCCATCGAAGCCTTTAAGCCTCAAGATGCCACCACCAATCCTTCGCTGATCACGGCGGCGGCTCAGATGGCCGAGTACCAAAATATTGTGGATGACACCCTCCTGAAGGCCAAAGATGATGCTGGCTCAGGTGCGACCGATGCACAGGTGGTCACCTTGGCTTTTCAGCGGCTAGCGGTGGCCTTTGGTCTCAAGATCTTGCAACTGATTCCGGGTCGGGTCTCTACCGAGGTGGATGCTCGGTTGTCCTATGATACCCAGGCTACGGTAGATGTGGCCCATGACCTGATCAGCCAATATGAGGCGGCAGGCGTCTCCCGCGAGCGCGTGCTGATCAAAATTGCCTCCACCTGGGAAGGGATCCAAGCGGCTGAGATCCTGGAAAAAGAAGGGATCCATTGCAACCTGACGCTGTTATTTGGCCTACACCAAGCCATTGCCTGTGCTGAAGCTGGGGTGACTCTGATCTCACCGTTTGTGGGCCGCATCCTCGATTGGTACAAAAAAGAGACCGGCACAGAATCCTACCTGCCCCACGAAGATCCGGGGGTGCAATCGGTCACTGTGATCTACAACTATTACAAAAAATTTGGCCACACCACTGAAGTGATGGGGGCTAGCTTCCGCAACCTCGATGAGATCACCGAATTGGCGGGCTGCGATCTACTGACAATCGCTCCCAAACTCTTGGGCCAACTGCAAGAGACTGGTGGAGAATTGCCCCGCAAATTGGATCCGGTCAAGGCGCAGGCGATGGACATTGAGCGGATTGTGATTGACAAAGGTACCTTTGAGCAGATGCACGCTGCTGATCGGATGGCCAGCGAGAAACTAGATGAAGGGATCAAGGGCTTCTCAAAGGCGCTGGAAGCGCTAGAAGCGCTGCTGCAAAACCGCCTGACCCAACTGTCAGGGGGCACCAATCTTTGCTTGGCGGCCAAGGATCTGCTCAAAGCCTACGACCTGGATGGGGATGGCTTCATCACCCGCGAAGAGTGGCTGGGATCCGATGCGGTCTTTGATGCCCTCGATGACAACCATGACGGTCGCATCACCTCTGAAGAAATTGCAGTCGGGTTAGGGGCTGTGTTGACCTACTGCTAAGCAACTGGCTCTTGCAGTAGACATGAGTGCAGGCCTGCGAATAGACATTCACTTGAGTTGGTCGGCTGCTGGGCTGATCAACTCATTCTTTTGCCCGTTTGCTGCTTATCCGTGCTTGAAACAAGACTAGTGCTGGGTGCGTAGATTTACCAAAAAGGGGCTTAAGCCCCTTGTCTAAACAAGCCAATGGTCTACTAGGCTTTGGAGCGAGTGCGTGGTGGGGCGGCTGGGATCGCTGGGGCGCCTGTTTCAGGGGCGTCGGTCGCAATATTGGGTAATTCTAGGCAGTAGCCTGCGCCATAGACAGTCTTGATATATTGGGGGCGACGGGGATCCGGCTCCAACTTAGTCCGCAGATGGCGGATGTGAACCCGAATGGTCTCGATATCATCATCCGGCTCGTAGCCCCAGACCTCCTGCAAAATCTCGCTGGGGGAGACTGTCTGGCCATGCCGCTGCATCAGGCAATGGAGCAGGTCAAACTCCAGATGGGTCAGCTTGATGGTGCGGCCAAACCAGAGCGCCTCAAACCGTTCTGGCACCAAGGTCAGGGATCCATAGCTGAGGATCTCACTATGGCGGGCCAATTGGGGCACCCGATCTGAGCGGCGCAGCAGTGCCCGGACCCGCACCAAAAATTCTTGGATCTCGAAGGGCTTGACTAGATAATCATCAGCCCCAGCGTTGAAACCCTCCACCTTGTCTTGGGTTTGGCTCAAGGCTGTCAGCATCAGCACGGGGATATCGCGGGTACGCTCCTCACGACGCAGACGTTGACAGACCGTCAGGCCATCCACCTGTGGCAGCATCAAGTCCATCACAATCAAATCGGGCAGCACCTGGAGGGCCATCGCTTGCCCCTGCACACCATCTGTCGCCATGACAACCTCGTAGCCTGCTAGCTCAAGGTTGACTCTCAGCAGGTCAAGAATCGCTGGATCATCTTCGATAGCAAGGATACGGGCCATAGGTCAACTACCTGAACGGGGCGCAAAAACAGGGTTATTAAAAAGCTGGGAGAACTGATACTCTTTATTGCCTAAAGTTTACCTAATTTCACCCTATTCTCAAAATCGCCTGATGAGAAGCTCAAGAAGCCCTCTATCGATATATTTCATGCCCTTTTTGCCTAGAAAAAAGCCCTCACCACAGGGGAAAGGGCTGAGTAATTTAAGGATTTCTTCGGAATCAATCCTGTCTGATTGAGTTATGGCAAAGGTCAGGAGGAGAAAGCCAGCGACCGGGCGACCTCTTTACGGGTGGCGATCTGCTCGGCCATCTCGGTCAACAGAGTAGCGGTTTCCTCCCAGCTGATGCAGGCGTCGGTGATTGAGACCCCGTGTTTGAGGGTGCAACCTTCGTGCCAATCTTGGCGACCTGCATTGAGATTGCTCTCGATCATCACCCCCATCAGGGCATTCTGACCCTTCACATACTGGCTCACCACTTCTCGACAGACCTCCCCTTGGCGGGTGTAGTCCTTGTTGGAGTTGCCGTGAGAGCAATCCACCATGACGGGGCGAGGGATCCCTTGTGCGGCCATCAGGGTGGCAGCTTCGGCAACGCTGGCAGGATCATAGTTGGTCTGTCCGCCGCCGCCCCGCAGAACGATATGGCGGTCAGGGTTGCCAGCGGTTTTGACCACGGCAGTCATGCCCTCTTGGTTGATCCCCAGGAAACTGTGGGGATGGCTAGCGGAGACGATGGCGTTGAGGGCGATTTGGAGCCGGCCATCGGTGCCATTTTTGAAGCCGACAGGCATGGAGAGGCCACTGGCCATTTCACGATGGGTCTGACTCTCGATGGTGCGGGCACCGATAGCGGCCCAGCTGACCAAGTCGGCAATGTATTGGGGGGTGACGGGATCTAGCATCTCGACGGCACAGGGCAGGCCCATCTCATTGATCGCCAATAAGAGAGTGCGCGCCCGATCCAATCCGGTTTCCACATCACAGGATCCATCCAGATGGGGATCGTTGATCAGCCCTTTCCAGCCCACCGTGGTACGGGGCTTCTCAAAGTATGTCCGCATCACGATCAGCAGGTGCTCTTGAGTGGCCTCTGCCACCTGCTTGAGTTTGTGGGCGTATTCCAGACCACTTTCAGGATCATGGATCGAGCAGGGGCCGACGATCACCACCAATCGATGGGAGTCATGGCCGTGGATAATGTTGCGCACGGCTTGGCGACTGTGCAGCACCGTGTCGGCGGCGAGGTCGGAGAGGGGACGTCGCGCTTTGATCTCTTGAGGAGCCACAAGGGGTACCGATTCTATGACGTTACAGTTATCAGTCTTGAGGGGCATAACACAGTCCTTAGCAATTTCTTCTCGTGGAATCTGGGGGGCAATAACGGGAGCAATCATGGGCCTCACACCTGGAACAACAGACAGCCAACAGCGCAAAAGCAGAAACACACAAAAAAACCCTGAGGGGTCTCAGGGCTGGGGGAAATTGACAACTCGGCTAATTGACCGCTTGCACACTACCCATCAGCCCTGACTCTCGCCAGGGGTAGATAAAGTAAAAGAACACGGGCAATTGAACAGTCATGCAGGTTACTGGAAACGAGTTGGTTAGCGGGGATAAATCTTTGTGTGTTTGGCTCAAAGCGCAAAGCAAGTGTTTCTGGAAAAATCTAGATAACTTGCTACCTTTAATCCTAATCTATCCGTCAGACTACTTCAGCTCTTGAGCAACCGTCAATACCCAAACAGCGGGATCCCTGCTCAGCGGCTGGAGCGATCCAGGCTGCGGTATTGGATCCCTTCGGCGATGTGATGGGGGCGTATCTGATCTTCCGTGGCCAGGTCGGCAATGGTGCGGGCTACTTTGAGGATGCGGTCGCTGCCCCGTGCCGAGAGACCCAGTTTGCGGATGGCATTTTCGAGCAGGGTCTGGCTGGGCTGATCCAGTTGGCACCACTGGCGGAGATGGGCCGGTTGCATCTGGGCATTACAGCGGATTTGCGGCTCTAGCCCCTGAAATCGTTCTAGTTGCCGTTGGCGGGCGGCGATCACCCGTCCCCGGACTTGAGCGGAGGTTTCGCCGGGTTGATGGTGGACGATCTCCTCGGCTTTGAGGCGGTTGACCCGAATGTGGAGATCGATGCGATCTAACAGAGGGCCAGAGAGTTTTGACCAATAGCGATCGCGCTGGGTGGGGCTACAGGTGCAAGCCACCACGGGATCCCCATAGAATCCGCAAGGACAGGGGTTGGTGGAGGCTACCAGAGTGCATTGGGCGGGAAACTCCAACGATTGCCGGGCCCGCGAAATCCGCACCACCCCATCTTCTAGAGGTTGCCGCAACACTTCTAGCACCTCCCGCCGAAACTCAGTCAGCTCATCCAAATACAACACCCCTTGCAGGGCCAGCGATAGCTCTCCGGGTTTAGGATATGACCCTCCTCCCACCAGTGCGGCAGCCGAGGCGGAATGATGGGGAGCGCGAAACGGTCGCTCGGTGATCAGATTGACCCCTTCTCCCATTTGGATCCCTTGACGCAATAGGCCCGCAGCGGAGTAGACCTGGGTGATCTCCAGCATCTCTGTCCAACTAAGCGGGGGCAGGATCCCTGGCATTCGTTTGGCCAGCATGGTTTTGCCCGCCCCAGGACTGCCCACCAATATCAGGTTGTGACCACCCGCAGCCGCAACTTCGAGGGCACGGCGGGCCAAATCTTGCCCTTTGACCTCCGACAGATCGATGCCCGCAGGAGGCCGATGGGCTTGACGCAGAATCTCATCAGGTTGGACAGCTATGGGATCCTGTTGCCGAGCTTGATTGAGCCATTCCACCACATCGATCAGCCGCTCGAAGCCAAAGACCTGGATCCCAGCGACGACAGCTCCCTCTAGGGCGTTGCTTTGGGGTACCACCAATTTGTGACAGCCCATGTCTCGCAGGGCGGCGGCAATCGGCAGGATCCCGGCCACGGGCTTGAGATCGCCATTGAGGGATAATTCCCCCACAAAGAGGGTATCGGCCAGGGATCCCGGTTGAATTTGGTCGGCAGCGGCCAAGACCCCCAGGGCGATGGGCAGGTCAAAGCTGGGGCCTTCTTTTTTGAGATCAGCGGGGGCCATGTTGACGATGGTTTTGCGCATGGGCATGGCCAGACCCGAGTTTTTGATGGCAGCCCGCACCCGCTCTTTGGCTTCTTGGACGGCGGTACTGGGTAATCCCACCAGCACCATCTGGGGCAAACCACCACCGATATCAACTTCTACAGCCACCTTTAAGCCTTTGAGACCCACCAGGGTGGCTGACCATACCTGTGCAAACATCGGGATCCTTGGGTTGCCTATCGCTTCCATCTTGCCAGATTGAGCACCAGGGGATGGCTTTGACGGTGGCTACTGGCTAAAGAACGTTATGGGTATGGGCGTGCTGCTTGACGTTATCAGACTCTGAAACCTCAGCGGTGGCATTGATGACGCGGCGGGGCTCAGGATCATAGTTGAGCTTAAAGACCCCGGCTTCAGGGGTGCAAGTATCGTGCAAGGGCAGATGACGGAACTCTGGTTTGCTGCGATAGGTGCGGGTGGCGGCTTGGACGCGACGGATAAAGTTTTCGCCAGGGATCACCGCTGCGGGAAAGACATCTGAGGGCAGATGAGGCTGATCATCGTGGGTGATTTCGGCATAAGTGGTGGCATAGAGCAGGCTGTAGGAGGTGGAGCGTACCTCGCGGGCCAAACAATCTAGATCCGCCGCAGGGATGGGTTCCGCCACTTGCACTTCGGTGAGACGACCTTCATCATCCCGCTGATAGCAGGTGGCCACCCCCAGCACGATGTATTCCAACCCTTGGACATCATTGGACTGGATAGTGCTAGTGGTGGGGGACGTGCTCTCGCTCATGGGATCCTGTTCTCCTGGGGGTCACGATCTAGTGGTCACAATCTAATGGTCACAATCTAATGGTCACAATCTCAATGCTGTAGCGCAAGGCAAAAATGCCCTTCATTCACCATAGTGTGATGGGGGAACAGACTCACAGGTTCTTTACAAGGGATCCCGATTTGTAGTCCCCTATCCTGCTCCCTCTCAATCATTTTTAAAATGATAGCTGCCTCAGAAAGCTAAGGCTCAGGGGCAGGGTCACTGCTCAAATCAGGAACCTGTTGCAGGGCGTCGGGAATTTGCAGTTCGACGGTGGTGTCCAGTTGAGAGGGTAAAGGCGACAGAATAGGTTGATCTGGGTTGAAATAACCCGCCAGCGGATTGCTATTCCCTTCCCCTTGCCAGCGATCCCGCACCTCTTGGGCCATCTCCGTTACCTGCACTTGGAGGAGCTGACTCACCTCAGGTCCATTCAGGGTATTGGATTCAGTTTGAGAACGGCTGGCCTCTGCCAATACTGTCACTTGCAGGTTACCCCCTTCATCAAAAGTCCACAATTCCATCCGGCTGCGGGACTGGAGCTGGAGCTCGCTGGCCGAGGACGGACGATTCAACATATCCACCCGTGTGATCACGATGGCTTGCAGGCCAAGATAATCAAAGAACTCAGCCACCGCCTCAGGTCGCCGCCGATCCCACTCAAACAGTTCATAGATCGGCCATCCGATCTCCCTCAACACCGGTTGCAGGCGACGATTATCGAGGGCGACCACCTCCTCCACCGCTGGAACCAGGCCCAAGCGTAAGGTTTCCGCCGCCAATCGTTGGCCCAAGATTTGGGTGCGGTCAATGCCACCCACCCCCAAGATCCCTAATCGAGTCCGAGGTTGCACCATCAATGGTGTTTCCAGCACCACATCCACAGGGGTGGTCAATCCGGGTTGGATCCACACTTCGGTTTGCAACAGCTCATAGTTGGGATGCCAGACCGCCAACATCCAGCGGCCCGGATCGTCATAAACCAGCTCAAAGCCGCCCCGCTCATCGGTGGTGATGGGGGAGCTGAGGACGGCTTCTTCGTTATCCTCGGCCTCACCAATGCGGATCTGCGCCCCTACCACGGGTTGCCCGACATCATTAAAGACCTGCCCAATCAGGCGACCTTGGGATCCCATGGTCTCAATCTGCTCATCTTCACCTTCAGCGGTACTATTCCCGCCTGTAGGAGGCTGAAAGAGAGGAGTCTGGCCAAAATCCAAGATGTTAGGCACCGGTTCTGGGGGGGGATCCGTCAGCACCCTCTGAGCCCAGGTGGGAACTGACAAGAGGATGCTACTGCTGGCCAGCATCAACACCAGGGAGATCCTCGATTGCAGCCAACCACTACCGCTGCACTCCTGTGCAACCGACTGTCCCCAGTCTTGGCACCCAGGGATCCGATGTTGAGTTGATGGCCACGGAGTTATCACAGCGGCTTGTCCCCATGAAAAGAGCAGAAAAAGAAAGGCTAAAAGAGAAGGGCGCAAAGGGTGAGTACTAGTTCAGGCCGGGGGATCCCCAAAGGGATTGGCATTGCGCAGTTGATCCATAAACACCGGGATCATGTTGCGAACCTGGAGCCGAAAGAGTCCTGCCGCCGCATCATCAAACATCGGCTGTCCCCCCACATCATCGCGGCCATAGGCTTCGTAGTAGCGGGCCTGATCGCCGGGCTGATCAGTATGCAGATCCACCACCACCAACAGACCCCGGCTGCGCAACTGGTTGGGGGTAAAGTTGGGGATATCCACCGGCACCACGGGAGCCAGGAATCGTACCGCCGTATTGAGCAGGGCACTGCCCCGGCTGTCATAGCCCTGGGTAATCTGCAACTGGGTCAAGATCACATACCGCAACCCCAGTGCGCCCCCAATAATCTGTAGCCGTTGCAGATCATTGGTATAGCGTTCATCCCGATCCAGTAACACCAGATCCTGGGCCAAGGGGGCCAGATCCCGAAAGACATCGACTGGCCCCAACGGGCCACTCAATAGCAGGACTTGCCGCTCAGGTTCCAACTCGGCCAACGCGGTGCTGAGGTGGCGGGCCAATTCATCAGAATAGGTGGGCAGATCGGGCAATATGCCGATCCCAGTTGCTTCCTCACTAACCCCCACGGGCGGCAGTTGCACATCTTGAGTGGACACAAAGCCTGCCCGCACCTGCACCTGAACAGAGGTGGGGGCAAAACCAGGCACCATCACATCCAAAAGATGAATCCCTGCCGGAAGATCGCTGATTAGGAAGCTGCCATCTGGCTCAATCACCTCTTGGCGGCCACTAAAGGATCCCGTGGGGGCAATGGTCAGGGTGCCTGCCCTCACCTCTTGACCCGCTATATCTCGGATTCGACCCGTAATGGCTCCGATCTGAACGCCATTCTCCGGCCTTGTCATCGTCACAGCAACAGGGGGCGGCAACTCAATCCAGTGCAATTGAGGGATCCCGGCTTCCACGAGCAACAAGCCTGCCCCTGCCAATGAGGGAAAGCTAAGGATGCCTGTGGGTTGGGATCCCAGGCCATAGGTAGTCTCCAAACGCAGACTGTCCAGATCCACCACCTGCAAGCGATTGCTATCACGGGCGGTGACATAGGCACGGGATCCCACGATGACGAGGCGGGTCGGTCGCCAATCCAGCCCAATGGATTCTACCCCTTGACCATTACTGTTCAGATCTACCACCGAGAGATCTTGGCTACCGGAGTTGAGGGCCACCACCTGTTGCCGATCGACATCTAGGGCCAGCATTTCGGGCAGTCGTCCCCCCCGCCACCGAGCCAATAGTTCTCCATTTTCAGGATTGACCACCAACAAACTCAGGGGATCCTCGGTACTGAGGCCGACGATGAGTTGCTGACGCTGTGGGTCAAAAACCAGCGATAAAGGGGCGCTGGGCATGGGCAGCTCACGGGCTTCAGCTTGCCCAGGCGTGATCACGGCCACACTGCCAGCCCGAGGCAAGGGGGCAAACAGCCTGCCACTGTCCAGATCCAGCTCTAAGTCCAAAGCCCCACCCGGTAGCCCATAGGCCTGTTGCAAGGCTCCTGTACTCAGGTCAAGAGCGATGATGCCTGGGGCATTAGGCCCAGACACATAGACCCGCAACCGGACGGGATCCACCCGGACGACGCTGGGGGCAAAGCCGACGGGGGTACGCCACACGGGATCCCCACTCTCCACATCGATCAATTCCACCACCTGCTCCTCTAGCAGGCCCACCACCACCAGTTGCTGCTCGGGGGCGGGCACCCGATCGATGCGATCTGCCGAAGAATTCAGCGGGATCCGTTGCAGCGATTGGAGTCGGCTGTCATCTGGTTGTGGGGATTGCGTCTCTGGGGATTGCGTCTCTGGGGATTGAAACTCCTGCCGTTGTTCTATCTCCGGTCCTGCCAGATCAGAATCTAAATCAGTAAATACGGGATCCCCAGTGCCTGGAGCAGGCAACAACTCGCTGGGCTCCAGCATGGGCACTGGATCAGACTCTTGCGCCTCTACAATCGCTCCTGACAGCGGCACTAATAATGCCCCCAGCAGGATCCCGGTATGGGCTAGTTTGACGGAAAAACCTGCGCTCATTGAGCGAAAATCCTTAGGAGTCGGAGCAAACACAGCTAATGATCCTAGGGATCCCGGCTGACTCGATCTAAGTAAGTTCTAGACCTCGATCAGCATAGCGAATTACCCCAATACCTGCCTGACCTAAGCATCCAATCCAGATCTCGTTCAACCGCATGATCCCGGCACTCCAAGCTTCAGCGCTGCCCATCTTGTCCTTCAGATTTTCTCCCAAAACACAAAGCGGCAACCCCAGAGGGCTACCGCTCGGATAGAGGTTAGAACCAAGTAGTCAGTCTTTTATCTACCGGTCTTTTATCTCTTGACGGACTGACACAACACCTTCATGGCGTATGGGTGACAGCCGCAGTTGAGTGACTTGAGAGTTGCAGTCTTCCGCCTCTGGTGCTTATCCCTCAATCAGACTCTATGGAGGATCCACTCAATCGGTGGCTAACTCCCGTGGTGGCTGGACTAAGTCAGGGCTAAGACTGCTGCTGGAATTGAGAATCGCCCCAGGAATTGCCGATGTAAGGGGCCAGTGCCTGTTAGATCATGAAAGGGCTGGCAGGAATGCAAATCCGGCTGGGGTGCTTGAACCTTGGGATTCGGGATAGACGCTCCTTCTGCTGAACGCTTCATGTCTCTAGATTAGCTCTCCCCATTGTGTTGGGAAACACCTTGTTTACGGTTCTTTGTCTTTGTATTAGAGACTACATAATACCTTCGTCAGGCGTTACAGCCGGACTGCTCCTAGAGCGGTTTCGGTCAGGAGAGGACAAGGCTGGAGCCCCTGATCTAGAGGCATTATGGCCGCAGATGCTCATCACTCAGCGGCTCAATCGATAGGGGTTGCCGTCACATCAATCACGTCACCGCCAACTGAGCTGCGATGGTTAGCTTGGTCTTGTAGGGATCCCGGATCTGACTGTTGTACCGCCTGTCGCAGAATAGCCAGAGGATCCTCCAGCCACAAAGAGATTAAGGCCCGCACCAAAAAGCTGAGGACCACCAGATCATCCAGTTGTCCCACCGCCGGAAAGAATGCGGGGATCAAATCAATGGGGCTGATCAGATAAGCGATGCTAGCGGTCAGCAACCAGGGCCGCACTTGGGGGTTGCGTAGTCCTCGTTTGAAAGCTTGGTACAAAAACATGCCAGGGATCCGCATGGTGGGAGCTGCTTGAGGAGGTTTAGTCCACTGAAAGGTCAGGTGATGGATTAGTCAGGTGATGGATTAGAGGATTGATCAGGCAATGGATCAGGCTTAGTCACAAGCTGAATCAGTAAGCGACGGTCGGGCTCCCGCCCTTGGCTCTCTGTGGCCAGATCCTCAAACTGAGCCAGGCTGAGATAGGTATGTACTTGGCGGCGCTCGGCAGCAGATAGCCCCTTCATCTCGGTGGATTGGCCCGTGGAGCGCACCTGCTCAGCCGCAGCTTGGGCCTGAGCTTCCAGTTCTTGCTGCCGACGGGCGCGGTGACCATCTAGATCAATTTGATAAGACCGTTGCTCTTCTTTGGGCTGGTGCAAGTTCAGGACAGTATTCATCAAGAACTGCAATGAGTCCAAACTAATGATGCTGCTCTCGGAACCCTCCTCTTGAGCAAACTGGGGATCCATCAAAGCCTGTCGTTGTAGATCGCTAAGGCTATCTGAGTTGATCTGGAGCACGGTTCCCACCACCGGATCCTGGGCAATCACAACCTCCCCAGGGATCCCCATCGCCTTCAAGACATCACACAGCCACTGTTGGGCTTGCTCCAGTTGCAAGTCAGCCGGTTGTGGGGAGGTCATGGGTTCAACAGGTCATGGAACAACAGGGATTCGGTTGGGCGAGACAGAACTGGGAGCACTACGGTTCAAAGGGGAGTGATTCCCGACCCGTATCCACCACATCAGACTTGGCCTTCTTTTTCGGTTTGACGGCTTCAGCCTCCACATCCAGCACTTGGGTGTTGGCCTTACCGGTCTGCCGCTCTTCATCCACCAGCTTTTGCAGGTTTTCTGGCAGGGGTTCCAGAGACAGGATATAGGTCTGAACGGTCTGAAAGATATTCGAGACCACGATATAGAGCAACACCCCAGCAGGCAACGGGAAGAACAAGAACATCCCGGAGAGTAACACAGGGGTGATCTTATTCAGAGAGTTTTGGCTGGAATTGGCATCCCCAGCATCATTCCCTTTGGCGGTCAGGCTGGTATTGACGAAAATGCTAGCCCCAAAGATGGCGATCATGCCCAAAATATCCCACTTGGGGGTGCCGTCCTCATCAAACGCTCCGACATGGCCGAGCTTTTCGATGAATAGGAAGCCTGTTTCGGCGGCGAGACCCGGAATCGAAGCCTGGATGGTCACATCCCCTGGAGCCAACGCCACCAAAGTGCCATCCGGTTCCAGCTGAACTCGATCTTCCCCTTTCGTTACCGTCCAAGTGGGGGTAAGCCGAGCGGGATCCGCCTCGGTTTCAGTCAAGAGATCTGCCAACGGCATGCCGGTTTCGCTCTGGATCTGGAACTTAACCTGATCGCCGACCGCCAACTTGGATCCCTTGGGGTTGACCAAGAGGAGGGGGCGATGAGTCGTCTCGGTCAAGAAGACATTCTTGGGGGCAGAGGTGCTGGGAGCAAAGACGATCTCGGCAGCAGCCTGAGGCTCCAGCAATTGCAGATTGATATCAAAGGTGGCAGCGGCAAATGGCGATCCCCGTAGGGTGGCAAATAGCGCGAACAGCACCGGCATTTGGATAAACAGAGGCAGACAGCCCCCCAGCGGATTGACCTGCAATTCACTGTAGATTTTGCTTTGAGCCTCCCGCAGTTTTTGGGGATCATCAGCATATTTTTGCTGAATCTCTTTCATACGCTTTTGCATGAGGGGGTTGACCACCTTCATCTTGCGCATGTTGCGGATGGATCCCACGTTGAGGGGATAGAGGGCAAAGCGAATCACCAGGGTCAAAAAGATGATCGCTAAGCCATAGCTGGGCACGATGCCATAGAAAAAATCTAGGATCGGCAGCATTACTTTGTTCGAGAGGAATCCGACTCCAAAATCCATGAGGGCTTTCGGCTAAAGTCCGAGATCCATTCTAATCACATCTCCTGCCTGCCAACAGGCTTAATCAACACCAAACCCCAAGATTCCGCTTAGGACTGCGGACATCCACACCTCTTGAAAAGTCAATCTGGAAAGCCGATAGGAACTGATTGGGATCCCGGCCTAAGGCTCATGTAGAGATCTCATTTAGGGATACCGTCTCTATCGCCCGCTGCAGAATCTCAGATCCCTGTTGAACCGTTTCAATCTGGCACAATTCTGCCCGATAGGCCGCCGCTCCCACAAAGTCCTTGGCATACCAACTCAGATGCTTGCGAGCCTGCCGCACCCCTGAGGCTCCTTTGGTCTCCCACAGCCCCTCTAGATGTTCTCGGGCCAGCTGCAATTTCTCGATCATGGTGGGCATGACAGGCAGGGATCCCGTTTTGAGCGCCTGATCCACCTGCCCCACCAGATAGGGATTGCCCATCGTGCCCCGCGAGCACATCACCCCATCTGCTCCGGTTGCCTCTAGGCATTGGATGGCCGACTCAGGCGAAAAGATATCCCCATTGGCGATCACAGGGATCCCTAAGATCTGTTTGACCTGGGCGATCCACTCCCAGCGGGCGGTGCCATTAAACCCTTGGGCACGGGTGCGACCATGTAGGGTCAGCAGTTGAGCTCCGGCATTTTCTAGCCGCTTGGCAAAATCCAAAATATTGATCTCGTCATCACACCAGCCCAGGCGAGTCTTGACGGTGACGGGCACATCCACCGCCGACACCACCAATTCCACAATCCGTGCCGCTGTATCGGGATCCCGCAGCAAAGAGGAGCCGCCCCCATTTTTGGTGATTTTATTCACCGGGCAGCCCATATTGATATCCACCAACGTGGCTCCTTCCGCGACAGCCATCTTGGCTGCTTCCGCCAAAAAGTGAGGCCGACAGTCAAACAGTTGGATCCCAATCGGATCCTCCCCCGGCATGATCTCCATGATCTGGGGTAGCTCACGGGCATAGTGCAGCCCCGTGGCATTAACCATCTCGGTGTAGACCATACTCTCGGGAGCATAGCGACGGACAAAATGCCGAAAGACACTATCGGTCACTCCCGATAACGGGGCTTGAAACACACGGCTATTCAGCACAACAGACCCCACCCGTAAAGGGGCAGAGAGGCGAGCCCGCAGATCTGGAGAAAGGGTCAGATGTGCCATGGGTTAAGCCTGGTGGGGTAATGCCTGAGGGTGTTCACAAAAGGTCAGCTTAGGGATCCCGCTACCGATACCCAGTTAACGCTCACTGTCGCATCAACCTTAATCCTTGACCTTGTGGTGTGATTTACCCTTCCTTGTTAACGAAATAGAGCTGTCCCATGACTCTGGCCCGCTTGATAGCTACCGTCAGCTCCCGCTGCTGCTTGGCGGTCAGTCCGGTAATGCGGCGGGGCAAGATTTTGCCCCGTTCGGTGACAAACCGCTTCAGCAGTTCGGTGTCTTTGTAGTCAATCGGGTCGCCAGGTTTGATCGGCGAGAGCCGCTTGCGCATGTAGGCCATGGGTCAGGATCCTTGGAAAAACTTAAGGGGAAAACGGAAGGGTCTATTTAATCTCTTTGTGAACGGTGTGACGGTTGCAGTGGGTGCAGAACTTTTTCAGCTCTAGCCGCTGGGTGGTATTCCGTCGGTTCTTGGTGGTGGTGTAACGGTTGACGCCGGGGGAGCGCTTATCGGTATTAGTCCGACACTCAGTGCACTCCAACGTGATCACCAGCCGGACATCTTTGGACTTTGCCATGGGGGACTCCAAATAGAGACGCGATCATTCATTATCTAACGTCTTCTTGACACCATCAACCCATGTTTTGACTTGTTTGCCACTTTGTTGGCGCGCAGAGCGGGTATTTTGGCCTAAATCTTTTTTGATCCGCCCCACTTGATCGCTGAGATTGGCGATGGCGCTGTTGCGTTTGGCCTGTTTAGTGAACCGGGCCATTGCCTCCTGTACCTCTTGGCCAGCATCACTCTGCAACAGCTCCTCTAGGGCCTGAGCAGCTCTTACATCGAGTTGATAGCCCTCCTCAGACTCCACCACTTGGGTTCGTCCAGCTTTGTCATGCAGAGCCTGCCGTTTTTCGGGGTCAAAAAGGGCGAATAGGGCATCGGCTCCTAGGGGCACCAAGAGAGCCTCCGTCAGCACAAAGAGGGAAACGACCCCTTCCCGTGCCACTGATCTGACCACTGAGGGGGATGCCTCCGTTTCGGTATCAATGGTCTTGAGGTTAAATAGCCACTTGCCAGCGCTCTGGCCTTGAGCACGAGATTGGAAGTAGCCCCGATTGATTAGCCATGTGGCAAAAAAGGCCCCATAGCCAGCCATATCCACTGCTGCCGTGCCACTGCCCAAAAGTCCAGCCACTCCTTGAGCCAGATAGGCAGCCCCCAAACCAATCCCAAAGTCAACCGCAAAGGCCCCCAATCGGCGTCGCCAAGGCGCTGCTTTCAGGGTAGGGATTTCTACTGCTGGCGCTGTGTTGGTCTCAGTCCCCGGCATCCCCATTTGTGCCGCGTCCATCGGCAAGGCATTGAAAGTCTGCCATTCATCCACCCGTTCAGGTTCGCGGTAGGGACGGGACGTAGGACTGGTGGGATTGGGGCGGGCAGGGATTGGTCTAGGGGGAAGCGGTCGACCGTCATTGGGAGGAAAAGGTCGATAGGATCCTGAGCCAGAATCCTGGGGGGGGCGATTCGGGGGTCCAGGTGCGCCTACTCTTCCATCATGGGGACGGGCATCGATGGGACGGCCATCATTGGAGCGGCCATCATTAGAGCGGGGGGGCAATGGGCGCGGCGAGTTATCTCCCGATCGGTAGGGAGGTTGGTTAGGGCGGGGGGGATAAGGATTAGGATTGCGGGGATCGCGAGGATCTGGCATCGGCAGCAACCGCGTGAATACAGCAGGTGAATAGTTGTGTTCTATCTTGTTGTGTTCTATCTTAACGTCTCGGCCCCAGATACTGATTTGGAGGCGAGAGTAAGGACGATAGATGTATTTTTGACATCCTCTCCCAGCAACCCTAGCGGGTATGCAGGGAGATTCCCTGGGTCGCCCCAAGGATTTCCTGCTTCACAGCCAGCCAGCTAGACTGAG
>JBHJNR010000073.1:0-4956 GCA_050330615.1 Cyanophyceae cyanobacterium | reverse complement strand
GAGGTGGACTCACGATCTTGGAAAATCTCTGTCTGGCCTGTCGCACCTGCAACGAATACAAATCTGACTCCACAGAGGCTCTAGATCCCGTCACAGGATTGATGGCCCCACTGTTTCATCCCCGTCAACAGCAATGGCAGAACCACTTCCAATGGATCCCTGACGGCACAAAGGTAGAAGGTCAAACCCCAACAGGTCGAGCCACAGTGGTTGCCCGCAGACGATGGGTGATTAGTGGCTGGCATCCACCTTTATTAAACGAGACCTGACCCTCTCACTCAAAAATTAATCAGGGATCCCTCTCCATACCAGTTGAATTCCCAAAACGAGAATAGCTGGATTTTCAAGGGATCCCTATGGTTCTGCTTGCTGCTTAACAGCTTGATCAAGTTAGGGCTGGGGCATCTTCCTTGACCATCTTCTCCCAACCCAGACCATTGAGGGCGGCATTACGGCGCATGGGACGGGTGGCTAGCTCCAAAACATCTTTGGTGCTACCAAAACCATGAATCTGGGCAAAGGTGAACTCCACCGACCATTTCGTGGTGATGCCCCGTGCTTCCAATGGATTAGCGTGGGCCATGCCAGTAATCACCAGATCTGGCTGATCCCGTTGGATCCGCTGCAACTGGTTGTAGTTGTCGGGCTTCTCGACGATGCGAGGCTTGGGCACCCCCATCTCATCACAGGTGCGGGAGAGCAGATCTAGCTCAGCCTCCTGATACCGCTTATCCATATAAGGGATCCCGATTTCCTGTACGGTCATGCCACAGCGCACCATCATCCGCGCCATCGACACCTCCAGGAGGTTATCCCCCATAAAGAAGATGCTCTTGCCCTTGAGCAGGCTGACATACTCCTGAATCTGGGGATTGTTCCAAATCTCAGCCTCTCGCTCCACCAACCCTTGCGGCTGGATCCCTAAGCTCTCACAAATGGCCTCAATCCAGGCTCGGGTTCCATCTGGCCCAATCGGAAAGGCGGCGGTGATCAGCTTGCACTTCTTGCGCCGAACCAGAGAGCTGGCGGTACGGCTGAGGAAGGGATTGACCCCCACCACATGGGTGCCCGGTTCTAAAATGGGCAATTCGCCATAGCGCTTGGCCGGGAGCCAGCCCGACACTCGGATCCCTTGCTTTTTCAACTCTAGGGTCAATTGCGTGACAACTGGATCCGGCACAGAGCCAAAGATTACCAAGGGCGGATGATCTTTAAACTCGCTCGTTTCACCCTCTTTCTTTTTGCCAAAGTTGAAAATGGCAGAGAGGCCACCACGAGCATCTTTCTCGTCGGATTCTTTGGCCTTTTCGGGGCAACGCTGCACCATGGCTGCCAAGACGGTATCTTCCCCTTGGGTGAAGGCGTAGTCCAAACCATTGGCCCGAGCCACCACAATCGGGATCCCGATCTCGGCCTCTAGTTTGGGGGCGATCCCCTCCAAATCCATCTTGACAATCTCGGTGGTGCAGGTGCCAATCCAGACAATCACGCTGGGGTTGCGATCCCGTTTGATTTGCAGGCAGAGCCGCTTCAGTTCTTCATAGTCATTGAGCTTGGCGTTGATGTCGCCTTCTTCCAGCTCTGCCATCGCGTAGCGGGGTTCGGCAAAAATCATCACCCCCATGGCATTTTGCAAAAAGTAGCCACAGGTTTTGGTGCCGATGACGAGGAAAAAGCTATCCTCAATTTTTTGATAAAGCCACGCTACGCAGCTGATCGGACAAAAGGTGTGATAGTTGCCAGTCTCGCAATCAAACGTGAGGGGTGTGGGGGCGGTTGTCGTGGTCATGATCTTTCCTGGTTCATGAGATCGGCAAACAGTGAAAAAAGATGGGATCCATTGTTTTCAAGGTTGCTTTTGTTTTCAAGGCTACTTTCAAGGGGTTATCATCCCCGGTCTTCTAGCCAGACCCGCTGCGGGAGGCCACACCTGTGATGTAGCCTCCGGGCAACCATTGAGACAGCCTGGTCAACTCAACTGGTCAACTCAACTGGTCAACGCAGTGTAGAACGCAAACGCAAGGATCCCTGGGGTTGGCTTAGACCAATGCGGGCTCTGGAGCTGCCACAGGGTTGTTGTAGAAGTCCGACAACAGGGTGAATAGCTCTCGGTCGGGGGTGTCTTGGGGCACGATCCCTTCCGGTTGAGAGAGCAATTGGTCAGCGATGTTGAGGTAGTACTGGCAGACCGGCTCCAAATCGGGATCCCGTTCGGCCATCTCAAAGATGGTTTTGCCCTTGACGCGAGAGACCCGGATATCTTCAATCAGCGGCAAGACTTCCAGCACTGGCATGGGGACTTTGCTGATGTACTTATCGATCAGATCCCGCTTGGATGTCCGGTTACCGATCAATCCCGCTAGGCGCAACCGCCGAGTCCGAGCTTTTTCTCGCACGGAGGCAGAGATCCGATTGGCCGCAAACAGAGCGTCAAAGCCGTTATCCGTAACGATGAGGCAGTAGTCGGCATAGTTGAGAGGGGCCGCAAACCCTCCACAGACCACATCCCCCAGCACATCAAACAAGATCACATCATATTCATCAAAGGCATTCAGCTCTTTGAGCAACTTGACGGTCTCGCCCACCACATAACCACCGCAGCCTGCGCCCGCCGGAGGCCCGCCCGCTTCCACACAGTCCACACCGCCGTAGCCTTTGTGGATGACATCTTCGGGCCAGATGTTCTCGTAGTGGTAGTCCTTGGCTTCGAGGGTATCGATGATGGTGGGAATCAGATATCCCGTCAGGGTAAAGGTGCTGTCGTGTTTTGGATCGCAGCCGATCTGTAATACTTTCATGCCCCGTCGAGCCAGCGCCACCGAGATGTTGCAACTGGTGGTGGATTTGCCGATGCCGCCTTTGCCGTAAACCGCGAGTTTCACAGAGATGCCCTCGTCCTTATGCGTCTATGGCCTGATTATGGACGCAGGATCCTGGCTTGGAAATGATTTCGGGATGTAAAGAGCTATGCAAATCAGAGCAAGGAAAACCCTGAATAGCTCAAACCCTGACATCAACTCTTAGATAACCCCAAGAATACGAGAACAAGTCAGAACATTTCTTTTTAAACACAATGCTACTAATTAAAGACAATACAAAAACAGCAAGAACCTTGCTAAACCTCCAAACTCTTGGCTCTCTGCAAGGGGAAATGCTTCACTTGCAGCTGATTGGCAGCATGGGATCCTGGCCACCAGTCCTTAAGCTTCTCTTAGCGATCCCGCACTATTACGAATCGTCTCATTTGGCCTATTTGCTCGTTGATTGACAAGATGGATTGGGATCGCCATGCAACATCCCATCTCAGGGATCCTAATGATGACGGTAGCCCGAGCTTTAGACTTTCGCTTCTGGCCTGTCTAAGAACTCTCGATTGCCAGGATAATTAAGATGTGGAACCTATCTTGGAGCCATTCCGTCTTGGTAACTGTGCTCCATTCCGTACCGACACTTACCCGAGAACGGACACTTGCCAGCATTAAACATCAGTGACACACACCAAGGGAGCAGACTTCATGATCATGGGCCGTCAACCATTACGCCGTCTACAACAGGCATCTGTTGCCATCATTCTGGGGGGATTTTCGCTATCCGCAGGCCCCAGTTGGGCACAGCTTAGTGATATTCAAACCTACTGGGGAGGCCAGTATATCCAGAGCCTCAACGAACAGGATGTGATCGGCGGCTTCCCGGATGGTACCTTCCGCCCCAATGATCAGCTGACCCGTGCTCAGTTTGCGGCTATTGTTACCAATGCCTTTGAGCTGGATACCAATGTTCCTGCCCCTCGGTTCAATGACCAGTTGCCGGGTTGGGCCGCTCCCGCCATTGGCGCAGCAGCAGCGGCGGGCTTCATTGCTGGATTCCCCGATGGCACCTTTCGCCCCAACGATGTGCTGACCCGTGCCCAAGCCATCACCGTTTTGACCCGTGCTGTTATTGATGGAGATGGGATCCCTGAGGCCCAGATTGCTCCCACTCTCAGCATCTATAACGACGCCAGCAGCATCCCTAACTTCGCCCGCGTCTGGGTGGCCACCGCCACCGATGAAGAATTGCTGGTGCTCTATCCAGACCCTCGGCTCGTCAATGCCCAATCGGTCGCCACCCGTGGTGAAGTGGCTGCTCTCACCTATCAGGCGCTCTCGAAGATTGGCCGGACACCCATTGTCAATCCTCCCCCAGGAGCCTCAGTCCCAGGCGGTACTTCATCACCTATTGCAGGCACGCCAGCCGAACCTCTCCAACCCTCCGTCCCAGTGGAACAACTCACTGGCCCACCGGTGATCAATGAGTTCCTGACCCGGCAAGAATTGGGCGCAGTCAATCCTGGCGATACCGTTACTTTCTTCCTACAGGGATCCCCGAACTCAGCGGCCACCTTCTCCATTCCTGGTGTGGTGGTTAACATCCCCATGACGGAGACCCGTGCAGGCCAGTATGAAGGAACCTACACCTTCCGGAGTCAGGATCAGGCCGGTCAAGCCCCTGTGATTGCTCGGATTGAGCGCGGCGGATTGGTCACCGCTCTGCAATTGGCTGGGAGAACCGTCAGTATTGGCGATGTGGCCGACGCTACCTTCCCGGTCATCAATGAGTTGACCCCAGCCCGAGATGCCGCAGTCACCGAATTGCAGCCCGTTATCTCGGCTCAGTATGCTGACGAGCAGGGGATTGACCTGAATAGCCTCAGCCTGTTTGTCAACAGCGTTGATGTGACCAGTCGTGTCCAACGTACCTCAACCGGCTTTACCTACCGACCGGCAGAAGCCCTGCCCACCGATCGCAGCACTGTGGTGTCAGTTCAGATTGCCGACGTGAATGGCAATACCACACTGCAACAGTGGTCGTTCCGGGTGCAACCCCCCGCAGGTGCAACCCCTACCCCCACACCGGCTGCAACAGCAACTCCAACACCAACGGCAACTCCGACAGCGGCACCAACGGCAACCCCAA
>JBHJNR010000072.1:0-3801 GCA_050330615.1 Cyanophyceae cyanobacterium | reverse complement strand
CTCACCCCCTCGGTGGTGGTGGTGATTGACCAAAGCTATTGCCCGCCCGATCAATGGGCTGCTGTGGTCAGCCGCTATCAATCGCTCTATCAGCAAAACCAGCGGCACCAGATCCAGATCGAGCAGGTGATCGTCTTCAACAGCTTGAACCAGACCCCATTGGATCCCTTGCCATCCCCCGACCAGATCGCTGCCATCAATACCTTTGGTCGCGCTGCCCCTGAGCGGGAGGCCAGTCTCAGAGCCAGCTATGGCAATGCTGAATTCCTCCGTTGTGGCGACTGATGACCTGACTGACGGGATCCCTTTCTCCCCATAACCAGGCAAGCAATCGGGCAAGCTTTAGAATAGAACAAGAGAACTCTTGCCCCCGTGACCTGTCTTTATGCTTACTCTGGAACAACTCGCCGCCGAAGCTCAGACCTGTGCCCAACAGCTGGGGATCCCTCAATACGATATCTATGGGGCCACCATCGACGAAACCAGCGTCCAAGTGGATCGGGGATCCCCGAAGCAAGTCAAGGCTTCCCATCGCTCCAGCGTCATCGTCCGGGTTTGGAATGAGGCAGGCACTGTTGGGGTGACCTCCACCACCGATGTGGATCCCCGTGGGTTGGCCTTGGCCCTCCAGAGCGCTCAAGAAGCCAGCGTCTTTGGGGTGGTGGATCATGTGCCGGGATTCAGCCCGGAGGCCACCGCACCCTTGCCCGAGTCTGTCGCCGCCACCAATACCAAAGCGCCCCAAGCGCCTGCTGCCGACCTCTTGGCCCAACTGGTGGAGGCCGAAAGCCAACTACTCAAGGCCCATCCCGCCATCAAGGGGGTGCCCTACAACGGCTTAGCCCAGCGGGACATTGACCGCTTTTATCTCAATAGCCAGGGATCCCTGCGCCAAGAGGGACATTCCATCACCTCCCTCTATCTCTACAGCCGCACCGAGCAGGATGGCCGCAAACCCCGCAGTGCCGGAGCCATGCGCCTCAGCCCCACCCTAGAAGGCCTCGATGTGGCCGGGTGTCTGCAAGAGGCCGCCGAAAAAACCATCAGCCACCTCAATTACGACAAAGTGCCCACGGGAAAATACACCGTCGTCTTTTCACCAGAAGCGTTTTTGAGCTTACTGGGGGCCTTCTCCAACCTGTTTAATGCCCAAAGCATTCTGGATCGGCAGAGCTTGTCCACCCCCGACTCGCTGGGATCCACCCTGGCTAGCCCCCTGTTGTCGGTGGCGGATGATGCCCGCCATCCTGACCACATTGGTGGCATTTCCTTTGATGGGGAAGGCACCCCCACCCGTCGTGTAGAGCTGATTCAGGCAGGGGTGCTCCAGACGTTTCTGCATAGCTCTGTCACCGCCAAAAGGATGGGAGCGGATCCCACGGGCCACGCCAATATTGGGGCCAAAGTGACCGTCAGCCCCCACTTCTTTCACGTCTATGCGGCCGAGGGTCAAAGTGCGGCAGCAGGATCGGGAACAGGATCCGCGACTGACTATAACCTCGACACCGCTCCAGAGGTGATCTTGATCGACGATCTGCACGCCCTCCATGCCGGGGTCAAAGCCACCCAGGGATCCTTTTCCTTGCCATTTGATGGTTGGCGGATCCAGTCGGGGCAGCGCACCAGCATTGAGTCAGCCACCGTGGCTGGAGATTTCCGCGACCTGCTCAAGGCGATCACCTATGTGGATCCTGTTGCAGTGGTGACACCGGGTGGTATCTGTCCTCACATCTGGGTAGAGGGCTTGTCTATCACAGGTGAGTAGCTGTGCGGGCGGGTATGGACTAAGTTCAGCGGATTTTGCGGGTGGTGGGGGACTTGAGCCCTAACTCAGTAATTTTTAACCCCGCCCTCAAAATTCCGTTACAACGATTTGTTATGCTGTTCGCGCGATCGTTAGTGGTATCACGAACTGCGGAACTGATTTACCATTATAACGGCTATTCTACTGGTGCAATTTGGCTCGGACGGAAAATATAAGACAACTTGCCAACTTTATTTGGAGTGTCGCCGACCTGTTGCGGGGGGACTACAAACAAGCTGACTATGGCAAGGTCATCCTACCCTTTACTGTATTACGGCGATTGGATTGCGTTTTAGAGCCAACGAAAGAAACTGTCATGGACTTTTACGAAAAAAAAGTTAGGCCCATGATGGAAATAAAAAACGAACAGAAAAAACTAAAAAATCCTGATCCGCTGCTCAATCAAAAAGCAGGGGTGCCGTTTCATAATATTAGTCAATTTACGTTTCAAAAATTGAAGGATGATCCGGATAATGTTGCGGCTAATCTAAAGAACTATATCAATGGTTTTTCGGCAGCGGGACGAGAAATTATTGAATATTTCAATTTCAATGATCACATCAATCGATTGGATGAGTCAAACTTACTATTCTTGATTGTCAAGAAATTTGCTGAGATCGATCTTCATCCGAATGCTGTCTCACCGATGGAGATGGGTTATGTGTTTGAGGAGCTGATTCGCAAGTTTTCAGAACTCTCGAATGAAACGGCTGGGGAACATTTTACGCCGCGTGAAGTGATTCGATTGATGGTGAATCTGCTGTTTCAAAATGATCGGGAGGTGCTGACCCAGGAGGGGATTGTTAAGACCATCTACGATCCGGCTTGTGGAACGGGGGGAATGCTCTCGGTGGCAGAGGAATATATTAAGGAGCTCAATCTGGCGGCGAAGCCTGTCGTGTTTGGGCAGGAGTTAAACCCGGAGTCCTATGCGATCTGCAAGTCAGACATGCTGATTAAAGGGCAGGATGTCAGCAATATCAAGTTTGGTAATTCGTTTACCACGGATGGTTTGGAGCACGAAACCTTTGACTATATGCTGTCGAATCCACCGTTTGGAGTGGAGTGGAAGAAGGTGCAAACTCATGTCAAAGCAGAGCATGAGAAGAAGGGGTTTGATGGGCGGTTTGGGGCGGGGTTGCCACGTATTTCCGATGGCTCGTTTTTGTTTTTGCAACACAAGATCGCCAAGATGAAGCGCGATAATGGCGGATCGCGGATTGCGATCGTGTTTAATGGGTCGCCGTTGTTTTCGGGGAGTGCGGGCAGTGGGGAAAGTGAGATCCGCAGGTGGATTATCGAACATGACATGCTGGAAGCGATCGTTGCTTTGCCAGATCAATTGTTTTACAACACGGGAATTTATACCTATATCTGGATTGTTACGAATGCGAAGGCACCAGAACGTCGAGGCAAGATTCAACTGCTCAATGGCATCCACTATTACAAGAAGATGAGCCGCAGTTTGGGCAATAAGCGGAATGTGATTGGGGATGGGGTGGAGGTGATGCCCGATCAGATTGCGAAGATGACCCAAATCTATGGGGAGTTTCAGCAGAATGCGACTCGCAGGTTAACCGTTGATGGTGCCGAGAAGGAGGTGGTGGTTAGTAAGATTTTTGATAATGAAGACTTTGGCTATTGGCGGATTACGGTGGAGCGTCCGTTGCGGTTGAATTTTCAGGCGAGCGGAGAGCGGTTGGCACGGCTGGAGACGGAATCGGCGTTTGTGAATCTGGCGGTGTCGAAGCAGCGGGGTGGGGCGGCGCTGGAGGAAATTGAGGCGGGGAAAGCGTTACAGGAGTCGATTAAAACGGCGTTGCATCGTTTAGGTGAAACCCTTTACAAGAACCGGGATGGGTTTGAAACAGCTTTGACGGATGCACTCAAAGCGGTGGATGTGAAAATTGCTGCCCCAGTGAAGAAGGCGATAATGAATGCGCTGGCGGAGCGGGATGAGACGGCGGAGATTTGCCAGGATAGGGATGGAAACCCAG
>JBHJNR010000071.1:0-3460 GCA_050330615.1 Cyanophyceae cyanobacterium | reverse complement strand
ACCGATAATGCCAAAGAACGGTTTAAGGGGGAGATGGATCCCACTGTTGGGGGGAAACTCCGCCACCTTGTTCTCTAAGTCCAGGTCAATAAATCGCAGCCGATCCTGGGTGAATTGGTGAGACAAAACCCCCTTGCCAGAGCGCAGCGCATTAAAGCCGACGGGTAGACGCGGCCAGATCTGCTCTAGCCGGATTTCCAGCACATCCCCTGGTTCGGATCCCTCTACAGCAATCGGGCCAGTCAAGAGATGAGGCCCTGGCCCTACCTTGCGCTCTGGAGCCAGCATTTCCACAATGGTCTTCAGTTCGGGCGGCACAAAATGAGCCGGAGCTTGGGAGACCAAGGCAAAGCCCGTGAAGGTTTCCACCTCGACTCGATCCCCAGATTGAATCCATAGTGCTGGCTTCAAGAAGGGATCGAACCCACCCAAATGAACAGTATCCGGCGTGGCTTTAAGAACGTGGTTAGACATGGCTACAACTCATAACTCGCGATAGGGATCCCCCGCATTGATAATTAGACGTTGGGAATAGGGCGTTGACAATAGGGACAGGGTTGAGAGTTGACAATGCAGAAGTCCTAATACTCTAAATCACCTGAGTCCAAACGCCATCATCAACCGCTGGAGCAGATGTCATGAGTCCACAAGTGATCATCGTGGGAGCTGGATTGGCCGGATTGACCTGTGCCAAAGTGCTGCGGCAGGGAGGGATCCCTGAGGTGTTGGTGTTGGAGGCCAGCGATGGGCCAGGAGGTCGGGTGCGAACCGATCAGGTGGAGGGGTTTTGGCTGGATCGAGGCTTTCAGGTGCTCTTTACGGCGTATCCAACCGTTCATCGCCATTTGGACATGGCGGCTCTGGAACCCCAGCAGTATCGACCCGGCGCGGTCTTGATCAAACAGACCAAACGCTACCTCCTTGGGGATCCCTTTCGAGAGGGGAGCAGCTTAATTCCGTCACTCACCAACCCACTGGTGCCCCTACTGGACAAAGTGCGAGTTCTCCAATTGCGGATCCAGTTGGCCAGACAATCCATCGACTCTGTATTGACCGCACCCGATCAGCCCACGATTGAGTTCATCCGCAACTATGGTTTCTCAGAGGCGATGGTGCAACATTTCTTGCGGCCTTTTTATCAGGGGATCCTGCTCGATCCCGACCTGACCACCAGCAGTCGACTGTTTCGGTTTTACTTCAAGATGCTGGCCGAGGGATCCATTGTGACGCCCCGATTCGGCATGGGCCAGATCACCCAACAATTGGCCAGCCCTCTCTCCCCTGACCAGATTCGCTTTCATACTGCTGTCCAAGCGGTGACAACAGAGGCTGTGACAACAGAGCACGATCAAGTCACTGGGGTGCGATTAGTCAACGGGGAAACCATTCCTGCCAACTGGGTAGTGTGGGCAACAGAGGCTCCTGTGGCAGCCGATCGACTCCACCAAGATGATGGATTCAGACCAGAAGCCCGTGCTGTCACCTGCGTCTACTTTGCCTCGTCCCGATCCCTCACCCACTCTGCCGCCATCCACCTCAACGCCGAGATCCCAGCCTCTCCCTCTCAGCGGGATCCCGAGTCTCCCGTGATCAACAATCTTATGGAACTCACCCAAGTCAGTCCCGATTTGGCTCCTGCGGGGCAGCATCTCTACTCGTTGGTGATCTTAGGGATCCCAGCTCTCGACGATCAGCAGCTCACTCACCACTGTCGGCGGCAACTGCAAGCCTGGTTTGGGGATGTGGGGGATCTGCGCTGGCTCAAGACCTATCGGATCCCGTTTGCCCAATTTGCCCAACCCTCTGGGATCCAGTCTCAGTTGCCCAGCTTGACAACCCCGATTCAGCATCTACTCCGGGCGGGAGAGTATACCCAGCAAAGCAGTATCGAAGGCGCGATGCGAAGCGGTGAAGCAGCAGCTCAAAACATCATCCAATCGGTGCAAGCAAAAGGGAACAAACCGCACCTTTAGGTAGAGATAACGTCCCAAAGCAGGAGTGTGGATTCTGGGACAACACAAAGGGGTAGGATCCCGACTTTGATTCCAAGAGGGAGAGTGTTGGGCGATTTTAGCATCAGACAAATGAGGGATCCCTTTCAATCCATGATGAAGGGGATCCCTCAGTGTGATTTCAGAGTTAGATCAGTTTACTTGGCTCCTTTTGTCCTTGGGGATGAGTGAGCATTCCAAGGAAAAGGTTGAAGGATATCAGTCAGGAGCAATGGGATCCCTTTCCCAGGTGGCTCCTGATCTCATGCCTGTTGGCCTATTTTTGATCAGGTTGTTTGGTCTGCTTGGCTTTAGGGGTTTTGCCAGAGCGTAGATCCCCATGCTGCTCCACATACATTTCTGGCTCAATGGCGTAGTTGTTTAACAAACCCTCCCGATCGGTGGTGTAGCCAGTGTCGGTGCCATCATCCGACTCAGGCTTGTGGCGAAAGCTGGCTCCCTCTCGTGCTTGGCGAGCTGCTGTTTCGGCTGAGGTCAACCCCCGATCATATTGTTCACCCGGCTGGTTGGCTGTACCCTTATTCCCCTCAGCGTCTTCCCACCCCAGTGGGCGCTTTGATCTGAACCATGCAATAGATCCCAAAGTTGCTGCAGCCATAAAGCCAACCCCCATCAGTAAAATCACAAAGGAGGGGAATTGAGTCGCAGTCGCCGCTTCTACCATCAAAAGCATAGTCATCTCCCGATTTAAGGTTCAGTCAGTGGTGTTCTGATTTCCCTAGCTTCTCGGGTTTCGTACAAATCTCAGATTGAACCTTAAAGAAACGTCACCCCAGGCGACAAAGTGCAGATATCTCGCAGCAAAACTTTAGAACTAAGATCTCAGTGTTATCTTAGATACTGGCTGGCGTTCGAGAGGCTGGCGAGTGAATGTCGGGGGTGAAACCTTTGGGGTAGACCGTGGCGTTATGATCTGAGACATTGAGGCCACAGTTCAGCTCATTACTTCACTTGAAGGGGTACCCATGTCCACCACCACACCGGCTCCCAAGTCTACGGATCCCCATCCTGCCAAAGCCTTCTTGGGTGGGGGCATCGCTGCTGGGGTGGGCTGGCTAGCCTATCAACTACTGCTATCAATGGTGCAGCATTTTCCGCCCATCTCCCCCGATACGGCTCGCTTGGCCCTGCGGATTAGCATCCTGTTGAGATATGTCTTAGTGGGATCCACAGCCCTGGTGGCTTTTATGTTTGGGGTGATCGGTCTAGGGCTGATCGGCTATGGGATCCAGCTGGTTTTCACCCGCAAGAGACCCAATCCCGAGGCACAGGATCCGGGACTGCAAGAGGAGGGATGATTTTGACATCCTCCCCGGCCTTTAAGGCCGAGGATTCGGTTTAGGCAAACAATAGCAATTGCAATTGCTGGCCGTCCCGACAGGTTGACGCTTCACCGGATGCTGCTGGCAAGCCAGACTTATGCGTTCCTCCACGTCCGTTTAGAGTCT
>JBHJNR010000070.1:0-12457 GCA_050330615.1 Cyanophyceae cyanobacterium | reverse complement strand
CAAGCTGTTTTCTGTGGATGAACGGGCTTAGGATGATCCCAAATCACAGTTAAAACAGCAACGGATCACTAGAGCGCGTCTTGGTTAAATTCCCCAGTGCGGATACGGACAGTCTTTTCAACCGTGGTGACAAAGATTTTGCCATCGCCGATTTCTCCGGTGCGGGCGGCTCCAATCAGCTTCTCCACCACCGTATCGACGAGATCGTCTTCCACCACAATTTCCACCTTGAGCTTTTGGAGAAACTCAACGGTGTACTCAGAACCGCGATACCGCTCGGTCTGGCCCTTTTGACGACCAAAGCCTCGGACTTCACTGACCGTCATCCCGACGATGCCAGCATTGACCAACGCGATCTTGACCTCATCTAACTTAAATGGGCGAATCACCGCCTCAATCTTCTTCATTGTCCCCCTTAGATTTACAGTTGATTTCCGATACTTTGTATCACCGTGCCCTCGCCAAAATTGTAACGTGTGATACATTTGCGGGATCCCATCCCAATCGACTACCATCTGAATTTCTGAGCGTCAAGTCCTTTTGTCTAGGACTCCGAAGCATAAAGGGGCAAGCCCAGCCCGTATTTGAGGGGATACGGGATCCCATATTGAGGAGATCTTGGGCTGAGTAATTTCACTTTGCTATTGGCTCATTCTGGTTTTGAACCTTTGAAGGAAAATGGAACTGATGGAGACTTGGGGTTCACACCACAATCTCAATCAAGACTGTTTGAGTACAAAGTGAACTTATTCTGAGCAGATGGGGATCCCAGCGGGAAATCTATTGCAAAATCTTGATTTAAATCTTGTTGAGATGGCTCCATCTCAGAGCCAAAGGATATAGGAAAGGCTTTTCTGGTGTTTATACCGATCTCTCTTATCACTTGGCTAGAAAAAATAGATGTATCTACGGGTGTAGTCTAAAAACCTAATTTTGTAAGCTATTCAATATCAGCAACTATCGATTGGCGGTCTCCCATAGAGCAGGTCTTGAATGATTTTCACTTCAATGATTCTTGGGGCTCAATCTGTCAACCCAGTAATAGTCTGAGATCCAGCATTAATCTGACCTTGTTTTGTACTTTTAATGAGTTGAATCCATGACAGCATCCAATCAAATCTTGGGGATCCCATCCACCTCTTCCTCTGGCTCGGCCTCTACATCCGGCTCATTAGAAGGGCGCAATCGGTCTCGGTTCTTAGGAATCCGTATGGATGCCTTGCAGCGGATGCAATTCAGCGGTCTGCTGGTGGTCAAAGCAACTCAGGGATCCCAGTGGGGTCTCTTTTTCCAGGAGGGGCAATTGGCCTGGGGGATCGGGGGATCCCATCCTCAGCGCCGCTGGCAGCGGTTGATGAGACTACACTGTCCTACTCTACAACCAGAAGATTTGGCCTGGGTGAAAATGGGATCCTCGATGGAGGACTTCATGGCCTTAATCGATCTGCATCGCCGCCAGGTCATCACCCCCGCCCAAGCCGAAGCAGTGATTCTGTCCACTGTGGCAGAGGTGTTGTTTGACATTTTGCAGGAGTCTTCCGACTCGTTGACCTATGCCTGTGAAGCGGACAAAACTTTGCCAGCTGCCGATCTAATTCCCACTGAGGTAATTCAGACGGTGTGGCCGCAGATGCAGGATCAGTGGCAGCAGTGGCAGTCAGCGAGTTTGACCCCCCACTCCCCCAATGGGATCCCGGTGATTACCCAAGCTGAAGCCCTCAAAGATCAGGTGCCGGCTCGGGTCTATTTCACCCTCAGTCGGATGATCAACGGCCATCGCACTTTACGTGATTTGGCTCTCCTGATGAAACAAGATCTGCTGCTGCTGGCCCAGTCTTTGCTCCCCTTAATTGAAAAAGATCTAATCCAGATCAAAATAGGAAATGATTTGGCTCCTGCTGCGACTGCTGTGGCCCGATCACTCTCCCTCCACTCAGTAGACTCAGCTCCCAGAAACCGCCGCTCTGGTCTCAAGATTGCCTGTATCGACGATAGCCCCTTCGTCTGTGAGCAGATGAAGCAGATTCTGATGGCGGCAAATCATCAATTCTTGGGGATCCAAGATTCCACTCTGGCTCTAGCCCAGCTGATCGAATTCAAGCCCGACTTGATCTTCTTGGATTTGGTAATGCCGGTGGCCAGCGGCTACGAGGTTTGTGCCCAGATCCGCAAGATCTCTAAATTCAAAAACACCCCTGTGGTGATTTTGACTGGGCATGATGGCATGGTGGATCGAGTCCGGGCCAAAATGGCCAGATCCACAGACTTTGTGACCAAGCCCGTGGATCCACTGCAAGTGGGGGAGATCATCAAGAAACATATTCCCGTTGCTTCAGAGCCAGTCAAATCATCTCAGCCCCAGCGGGTGTCTCGCTCAGTCCTAGTTTCCATTCCTCCCATTACTCGCCGTCTATCGGCCCAAGTATCTCCAGCGGTCTGAGGGATGTCTGGAGAACGCGTCAGGCTCAATTCATTGGCTTGAACGGGCACCTTAATTGAACTGCTGAGACAACTTAGCACTAACCACTCAGGCCAGTTGACAGCACAGGTAGGGATTCCTTATCACCGCCGCCTCTGATACTTTGTCTAGACAGTGAGGCTGTATAAGGTTGTATAATTTTTTAAGTTATGTAACACCCTTCAAAGGATCCCTGCTGTGAGTACAGTTCTGGTTGTAGACGATAGTTCGACAGATATGGAAATCTTTTCGCAGTGCTTGCGGCAAGCTGGCCTGTCTGTGATTAGCGCAAAAAGTGGCGAAGAGGCTCAAGGGCAATTGGCATCGAATAGTCCTGATCTGATAATTTTGGATGTCATTTTGCCCGGCCAAAGTGGTTTTGAGTTGTGCCGGGAGCTCAAAAATGCTGATGGAACCCGTCGCATCCCTGTGGTGATGTGTTCCACCAAGGGCACCGATGTGGACAAGATGTGGGGAGACATGCTAGGGGCGGATGCTTATTTGACTAAGCCCGTCAACCCAGATGAATTGATTAATACAGTACGTAAACTATTGACAAAATCTTGAGTTTGCCCAACAGCAACATCCTAGAATCTATACTAGGTACTTGACTTACGGCTAACCCATGACTTCTCTGACGCTATCGTCCAACACCTTTCCGTTGCAGGCTGATGTTCTCGGCTTGTCGGCTGGAGCGAGGGAGGATGGGGAAGTTGGATCCCATCCAGCAAGAGTTGAACAGCGGTTCTTGCGCTGCCCTCTCCTCGGTTGGGATGCCACGCTCATTCCGTTGGAATCAGTGTTAGAGGTGTTTCCGTTACCGTTAGAGGCGATCTTATCGATACCTGATATGCCCGATTGTGTCATGGGCACCCTTAATCGCAGAGGGGAGTTTTTGTGGCTGGTGGATTTGCAAGCCCGCTTAGGCGCACCGCCCCTATCCGCTTCAGGATTTTCTCAGAACAGACTTGGTCAAGGCTGGATGGGAATTTCTATGTCCACGATGGGGCGTTCACTGGCGGTGGGGGTACCGGAGATTGGAGATATTGAGGCCCATTCTGCTGACCAAATCCAAGCGGTGCCCCCAGGATTATTTTCAGCAGAGCTGCAACCGTTTGTGGCAGGCTACCTAATGGATGAGGTGGGAGCCACGGGGGTTATTCTATCGCCAGAGGCACTACTGACTCATCCTGTGAACTAGCGATCCACCCTGTTTTCAATTCTTGCCAATTGGGTTTAATATATACATGAACGTGACATTTTTAACTTTAGGTTTGTGATTGAAGTCTGAGCCCTGAGGCTGATGAGGTTGATTGGCACGGACTTAGCGGTAAAAAATCTATCTAGTGTCTTGACAAATCCATATTCTGTTTGGAGTTATTGCTGTGACCGCTGCTTATTTCCCTTCTAATGCACAGGTTTCTCCTGGGGACAACGGTAAGTCAGGTTTAGAGACTGCTTTTGATCTGCCGTCTTTGCCACAGGGCAATGAGCGGACTGAGCATGCTGTCTCGGAGCACAATAAGGCCACGCGAGAACGGTGGTTGAGTGTGGCTGCCCATCTACAACAGGCAAAAGATCAGTCCCATCTGCTAGAGATGGCAACAGGCCTGCTCCAGCAGACGTTGGGAGTAGAACGGGTGGTGGTAGTCTGCTTTCAAGATCAGGTGGAAGGGAAGGTGGTGGCTGAATCTATGGCAAGGGGGTGGACTCCAGCCCTAGGGGAGAGCTTGCCTGCCACAATGTTTGGATTGGATCGGGCGGAGGACTACAACCGCTCAACGGTGATTGCCCTGGAGAAAGTTCAAGAGGCAGACCTGACTCCTTATCAACAACAATTGCTGGAGCGTTTTCAGGTTAAGTCATTGCTGGTGGTGCCGTTGCCTTTAGGGGATCGCACCTGGGGGTTGCTGAGCATCCAGCGGTGCCAGGATCCCCAGCCTTGGGATGAGGCAGGATTGTCATTGGCCTATCAAGTGGCTACAGAGCTGACCCTGCGATTGCAGCAACAGGTCTATGGGGAGATCGCCCAAACAACAGTGGCGCGCGAACAGCAGTTGAGCAGCCTCTTGTTGACGATCACTCAACAAATCCAACAGGCGACCGAATTGGATCAGGTCTTGAGCTTCGCCTTGCTCAGCCTACGGCAAATCTTAGGGGTGGATCGCACTGCTATTTATCGCTTCAACCCAGATTGGACGGGATCCTTTGTGGCCGAATCGGTGATCGGGCAGTGGCCTCGGCTGGTGGGGCAGGATGTTAATGATACCTACTTTGCTGAGACCCAGGGATCCAAGTACAGGCAGGGCGGCTATCTAGTGGTCAATGACCTCAGCCAGTCAGAGCATACCCCCTGTCACCGCGATCTGCTGGAACGCTTTCAGACCAAAGCCTATGTGGTGGTGCCCCTATTGGTGGGAGATCAACTGTGGGGTCTATTGGGGGTCTATCACAATGGGGGATCCCATGAGTGGCAGGAGTCTGAGGTGGAGAGCATCCGCCAAGTGGCGGCTCAGGTGAGCTTTGGCATTCAGTTGCTGACCAGTTTGCAGGACGCCCGTCAGCAGGCCCAGCGGGAGCGCACCCTGACCAAAATTGTGGATACCATTCGTCAATCCTTGGATCCCAATCCCATCTTTCGCTCCACCACCCAAGAAGTCCGGCAACTCCTGAACTGCGACCGGGTGGCCCTCTACCAATTCAACCCTGACTGGAGTGGCGAGTTTGTGGCGGAGTCGGTGGTGCCAGGATGGGTTCCCCTCCTAGGTAGCCAAGTCACAGATACCTACTTCGAGCGCAACAGCGGTGGTCGCTACGTCAAGGGCGAGTTTCAGGTGATCGACGATATCTCCGTCAGTGGCTTCGATCCGTGTCACCTCGAACTTTTGGAACAATTCCAGGCCAAAGCCTACGTGATCGTTCCGGTCTTGCAAGGGGAGAAGCTTTGGGGTCTCTTGGCTGCCTATCAAAATGGCACCCCTCGGCATTGGGAAGAATCTGAGGTCAACCTCCTATTCCAAATTGGATCCCAGTTTGGGTTGGCTCTGCAACAGGCAGAGTACCTCAACCAGCTGAAAGATCAGTCTGAGCAGATCCAAAAGTCAGCTGAACGGGAACGAGGCATCAGTCTGGTCATCGATAAGATGCGCCAGACGCTTGATCTCGATACGGTCTTCACCACCACCACCCGCGAGGTGCGGGCCCTATTACGGGCAGACCGAGTGGGAGTCTATCGGTTTAATGCCGACTGGAGTGGTGAATTTGTGGCCGAATCAGTCGCCTCAGGCTGGATTGCAGTAGTACAAGAACAAAAACAGGATCCGAGGTTACTCGAAAATTCCACGGCCTTCGAGCGATGCACTGTCAAAGATCTGGCCCAGCGAGATAGCTTTAGCGAAGACACCTACCTACAAAGTACCCAGGGGGGTGGCTATGCCCGTGGCGACCGCTTCAAAAAGATCAACAACATCTACGAAGCGAATTTCACGCCGTGCTACCTAGAGTTGCTAGAGCGCTACCAAGCCAAAGCCTACCTAATCGTGCCGATTGTGAAGAAAGGCCAGTTGTGGGGTCTTTTTGCCGCTTATCAAAACGCCGCGCCCCGCGAGTGGCAAGACTCTGATATCAACTTAATGCAACAGATTGGCACCCAATTGGGGATCGTATTAGATCAGGCTGAATATCTGAGCCAGCTGCAAACCCAATCACAGGAGCTAGCCGCTGCTGCCGAACGGGAACGCAAGGCAAAGGAGCAACTCCAAAGCCGTGCTATTGATTTGCTACGGGCTGTCAGACCCGTGTTTAGTGGTGATCTAACGGTTCGCGCCCCCATCACCGAGGATGAGGTGGGTACCATCGCTGATGCTTACAACAACACCATCCAGAGCCTGCGGAGGTTGGTGACCCAAGTTCAGGAGGCATCACTCCAGGTGGCCCAGACCATCACTAGCAATGGGCAGGCGGTGAATGGCTTGTCGACCCAGGCCGAAAAGCAGGTGCAAGCCCTGACAGCAGCGGGCGAGCAGATGCAAGCCGCTGTCCAATCCACCCAAGCAGTAGGGCAGAATGCCCAGGCGGTAGAAGTGGCGGTGCAGCAGGCTAACCAGATCCTGCAATCTGGTGACCGAGCCATGAACCGGACAGTGGATGGGATCCAAGCGATTCGAGAAACGGTGGCGGAGACTAGCAAAAAGATTAAGCGATTGAGTGAAAGCTCCCAAAAGATCTCCAAGGTGGTGAGTTTGATCGGCAACTTCGCGACCCAAACCAACCTACTGGCTCTGAATGCTGCCATTGAAGCCACCCGCGCTGGGGAATATGGACGAGGCTTTGCGGTGGTGGCAGATGAGGTGCGGTCATTGGCCCGTCAGTCCGCTGCTGCAACCGCCGATATCGAAAAATTGGTGCAGGCGATCCAGGCGGAGACGTCTGAGGTAGCCGCTGCCATGGACACTGGGATCCAACAGGTGGTGGAAGGCACAGCCCTGGTGAATGAAACCCGTGACAGCCTCAATGCCATCGTGGTTGCAACCGCTCAGATCAGCGATCTGGTGGGGCAAATCGCCCAGGCCACGAGCCACCAAAATGCTCAATCTGCTGGTGTAACCCAAACCATAACGGAGGTTTCCACCATTGCCACCGAAACCTCGCAGGATTGCCAAACCATTGCCGATTCTTTCCAAGACTTACTCGCTTTGGCAGAAACCCTGCAAACCAGTGTGGGTCAATTCAAGGTGAGCTAGGTCTTGCGTTTCACGTTGATTCCTTCACCCCAAAACGATGACTTTTTCCTCTCCGTCCAACTTTCCCTTTTCTGAACAGGGTGACCGCCACCTGCGAGAACAAGCACGGCAGCATTTTGGGATAGAGGCTCCTGAGCTGTTGCAGGCAATTGAGCAGGGGTTGCTGGACTTGGCCGAAGGGCACAGCATCCCAACGGTGCATAGCCTGATGCGGGCGGCGCATACCCTGAAGGGGTCCTCCGCCAGTGTGGGCTTGACCTCGATTCGGGATCTAGCCCATGAGATTGAGGACATCTTTCGGGCGCTCTATGACCCCAATGTCCCCTTGGATGGGGAGGTGCAGCTGTTGCTGTTGCAGGCTGCTGACGGCCTCAAATTCCTAGTGGAGGCCGAGCTGACTGGCCAAGGGGATCCCAGCTTGGGGATTGCCCTGATGGATCAGATGTCGCCGGTGCTGGAGCAATTGCGGGAGCGGCTGGGGGATCCGGCGGATGCGGAGATTCCCACCTCGGTGGAGCTGGGCTTTGATATCACCCAGTCCATCTTTGAGAGTGGGGTGGCACAACGGTTGCAAGAGTTGGAGAGTGCGCTAGAGGCTGGGGATCCCGTTACCCTGATGGAGTTGTTGGCCACCCATGCCGATGTGTTTGTGGGTTTGGCGGAATCCTTGACATTGCCTGGGTTGGCCCAGATCGCCACCCTGATTTGTCAGGCTATCGAACGGGATCCCGGCAATATTATGGCCATTGCCACCATCGCACTGCAGGATCTGCGGCAATCTCAATCCCTGGTGCTAGCAGGAGACCGTCACTCTGGCGGGCATCCCTCGCCTGAGTTGCTGGATTTAGCAGGGGAGGTGAGTACTCTCTCGATCAGCGCTCCAGAACAGACCTCTATCCCATTTCAGCCAGAGCTGCCGGATCCCTTGGAGGTATGGGACGTAGAAATCAATGACTGGGATGACCCCGACGATATAGACGAGACATCTGATCCTCTGGAGTCTGTGTGGGACGATAGTCCTCTTATCACCGACGCCCTGACTACTCTGACTAGCCTGGAATCCGAGGTTGGCTTGCTTCCGGTGCAGCCCGAGGATCCCCCTATAGCTGAGCAAGAACCAGCTCTCCCCCTTCAGTCAGATCTCTCCCTTGAGGAGATTGAGGAAGAGGAGATTGAGGAAGAGGAGGTTGAGGAAGAGGAGGTTGAAGAGGCAGCTCCACCTGTGCCGGACTCTATCAGTAAGCCCTCTCTCAACACAGCCCTACAAGATTCCCTCACCCGCCTACAAGCTCTGGCGGTCTTAGATAGCCTCAGCACAGAAGTGGTGGTGGCCCCGCAACCTTCATCTCCACCACTTCAGCCTATTCAACCAGCCCCCACCGATCCCGACCCTGTTATTCCTCTGGCTGAACAAATCTGGTTCTCTGTTGATGCCACAGATGATGCCACAGATCAAGAGGTTCTGAACACATCCCCAGCAGCGGAGATCCATCCGGAGGAGATGGCCCTCAGTGGGGATCCCTGGGCGCTGGAGGCGTTACAACAGCAGTCTCAGCCCCAGAAGTCTCAGCCCCAGAGCCAGCTGGCAAGAGTCGAGCCTCTGCCCCAACCGGCCCAATCTGTCGTCTTGTCCCCCCGATCTGTGGAGTCCCCAGAGACAGCCAAATCTGAGACGCCAGAAGGATCCGCTCGCATGCGCGCTGACACCGTGCGGGTGGACGTGGGGTTATTGCAGCAGTTGGATACCCGGATTGGGGACTTGTTGATCTCTCAAAATCAGCAGGCCAATACGGGCGAAACCTTGCAAGAAACGTTGCGGGCCTTCCAAACTCAACTGGTCGAACATCTAGAGCATCTGGGGCAATTACAGCCTCTTTCCGATCAGATGTGGATGCCAGAGGCATCCTGTTTGCTGCCCACTCCTTCCGCCTTCAATCAGAACTCCGATCCACCCTCTCATCAACCGGGCTGGGGATCGTCTCCCTCAGACCTCGCTCAAGACTTTGATGCGTTGGAACTGGATCGCTACACCGATCTGCAACTGCTGATGCAGAGTCTGCTGGCCCAGGGGACACATCTGCAAGCCTTGGGGGATACTCTCCAACAGGTGGGGGGACAGCTCCTCACTCAGCTGGAGAGCCAAAATCGCCTCCTGTCTCGGGTGAGAGATGATGTGATTACCGCCCGTATGGTGCCCCTTGAAGACCTGTTCAACCGTTTCCCCCGCATGATGCGGGAACTCGCCCTCACCCATCACAAGCCTGCGGATCTGATCTTGCAGGGGGGACATGTGTTGATCGACAAAGGGATCCTAGAGAAGCTCTACGAGCCCTTGCTGCATCTGCTGCGCAATGCCTTTGACCACGGTATCGAGCCTCCCGATCTGCGCCAAAGCCAGGGCAAATCCTCCAAAGGCCAGATCCATCTCACTGCTACCACCCAAGGGGGGCAAGCGGTGATCGAAGTCCGAGACGATGGTCGCGGCCTCAACTGGGAGCGAATCCGGCAGAAAGCGATGGAAAAGGGACTGTTGGATCCCCATCGGGCTAGGTCTGAAGCCGAACTGCGGCAGGTGCTCTTTGCCCCTGGGTTTTCTACCGCTGAGCAGGTAAGCGACTTGTCAGGCCGAGGGGTAGGGCTAGATGTGGTTAGAGAGCAACTGGTGGCCCTCAAGGGCTCCATCACCGTTCATTCTCAGGCCAATCAGGGCACAACGTTCAGCCTCAAGATTCCCCTCACCCTCTCGGTGGCCAAGCTCTTGGTCTGTGGGGCAGGATCCCGCCGTTATGCCTTTTGGGTAGACGGTATCGAACAGATTTTGCTACCCACCTCGGGGCAGATTCTCCAGTCGGGATCCCATCGTCTGTTGCGGCTGGGGCAGCAATTGATCCCGATTCGACGACTGGATCAGCTGTTTAGCCATCACTACCCCCTACCGGAGACACTGCCAGATTCCTTGGCCAATAGAGATGTGGCGGATCCAGACAGCCCCGTCCAGCCCATCGCTCCCCTCCTGTTGCTGCGGCACCCTCGGACGCCGCTGGCGGTGGAAATCGATCAACTGGTCGGGGAGCAAGAATTGGTGATTAAGCCCCTCAGCCCTACCATTACCGCACCCACCTATGTCTATGGGGCCAGTTTGATGGGAGATGGGGGCCTGTTGTTGGTGTTAGAAGGGATCGCCCTGGTGGATCAAGTTCTCAATCGTTCGGATGCTGATGCCCGTCCGAACATGTCAACTCCCGTTCAACCTGTCTTGCCCGCAGCAGCCTCAGTTCCAGTCCGTCCTAGCCCCCGCATTCTGGTGATCGATGATTCGGTGACGTTGCGACAAACACTGGCTCAGCAACTCAAGCAGGCTGGACTTCAAGTGCTCACCGCCGAAGATGGTCAAGACGCCCTCGATCAACTGCGGCATAATCCTGATATCCAAGGGATCCTCTGCGATATTGAAATGCCCCGGATGAATGGCTTTCAGTTCTTGAGCCAAGCCCAACAGGATCCCGTCCTGAGCAGGATCCCAGTTTGGATGCTGACCTCTCGACAGAGTGAAAAGCATCGCCGCTTGGCCAAAGAGTTGGGGGCCACCGCCTACCTGACTAAGCCCTACGATCCACGGGCCATTCTGGATGCCTTATCCTCGATTATCTCGGTGCCTGCATGACCTCTACCTCTATCCCATCTGGTGCAATGTCCCCTGAAATCACCTCGGCTAACCTGCTCAAGGTGATGGCCTTTGAACTGTGTGGGCGTGTCTTTGCTCTGCCGTTGGCCGACCGTCTCGATTGCCCCTACCCTGTGGTGGAACGGGTGGTGATGGCCCCTGAGATCGATACCACCGGCCCTGGCCCCTACCAGTTGCTCCACTGGGATAATCGAGATTTGCTGGTGCTACATCTGCATCGCCTCTTGCAACCCTCGGATCCCCCTCTGCCTCACTTTATGCTGTTGATTCGCAGCCGAGCCACAGCCTCCCAGCGCACCGACTATTACGGCATCCCGGTACCCACCCCTCCCGGTTTGATGACCCTGCCCGCCGAAACCTTGCGCCCCTTACCGATGGCCTACCGTCACTTGGATCCCTTGCGGCTGGCCCGGTATATGGCGGTGTTGCCCAGCCATTATCGCCAAGACCTGTTACAGGATCACACTTCTAGGCCCGAAGATGGGGATCCCTTGGGGGAGATGTTGGTCTTTTTATTAGAGATTCCCCAGGTGATACGGGCGGCGCAGTCCATCCAGAGCCAGCCCCACCAGCTCATGGCAGGCCGATAAAGGGGTGATCTTTATCATTCATAGCTTATTGATGTGAGGGGCCGATTTCGATTATCCTCTTCGTTCTCGGCTAGCACTTCTAGAAAAAGGGATCCCCTTTGATCGAGATTGATCTCCACAATAAGCCCGAAAGTTAGACAGATGAAATATGGAGATAAGCGGGTCTGGGAATCGGCGATTATCAATCGTCACTAGATCAACGCCTTCTCTACGCTCTACATGAGATCGATGCTCACGATCTGCAGGAAAGAGTCTGTTACTGGGTTGCAGGGATAAGGGGATCCCTATTAAAATCATCAGCTGATCCAATTGAGTTTGTGGATCCACCAAGGATTGAATGGCATCGGCAACGGCAAGCCTCTATCTGTTTTCGCCCCGCTTCCAAAGAGTGAGAAGTTGGGGCGTTGTTCCAGCTGATAATTGAACAGGCTGTAATAGACAGTTTGACTTGTCCGAGCTGATATTACTTCGTCCAAATCAGTCTTGACCCTTGCCAGTCTCAAATCTTCCTCTATTCTTTGATGTGTCCTAAAGAGATAAGGGATCCCAAGAGCCTAACCCTGGAGTGATCTGGCCCAAAATCACCGACTGACTCGCCCCTGTAGCCTGGGGCAAATTACCCACTCGACCATGCCACGTTTCATAGGCCAAGAGGGCAAAGGCTAGAGCTTCTTTGGCATCCACTGGGATCCCTACTTCAGCTGTGGTCATCACCTGACTGGTGGGCAAACTTGCCTGCAAATCTGCCATCAGCACCGGATTGAGAGCGCCACCACCACTGACCAAGACCTGTGCTGGCATCTGGGGCAACCAATCTCGATAAGCCTGGGCCAGCGACTGAGCAGTGAAGGCGGTCAACGTGCGAATCAGATCCAATGGGGATCCCACCTGTTCCCAGACCCGGTCAAGATAGGCAACACTGTAGTACTCCCGGCCTGTGGTCTTGGGGGGAGGCTGATGAAGATAGGGATCCCGCAGCAGC
>JBHJNR010000069.1:0-3242 GCA_050330615.1 Cyanophyceae cyanobacterium | reverse complement strand
CGCCTCTTTCCAGAACTGGTCACCGCAGCCTTGAGCACGGTTAAACCCTAAGGGCAAACCCTAAAAGCCCTTCCCGCTTAGCAGGCATCACCCCCGCTGGGATCCCTGGTGTTGCCAATAATCGGTGATGGAGTAGCCCAATTCTTCCATCATGTGTCGCAGCAGGGGCAGGCTGAGACCAATCACATTGCCATGACAGCCCTCGATCCGCTCTACAAAGATGGATCCCAGCCCATCAATGGCAAAACAGCCCGCACAGGCTAGAGGTTCCTCTGTGGCAACATAGGCGCGAATCTCTTCATCGCTGGGCTTGGCAAAAAAGATGCGGGTTAGGCCGTAGTGGATGAGTTGTTTGCCGGTGCTGGTGTCGATCAGGGCGTGCCCCGTGAACAATTCCCCCACTTGCCCCCGCATTTGTCGCCAGCGGTCTTCTGCCTCTTGGGGGCTATCTGGCTTGCCATAAATCTGGCCATGCAGATAGAGCACCGAATCTGCTCCCAGGATCAAGACCGGGTCTGTGTGGCGAGCGGCAACCCTAGCTGCCTTGTGCTGAGCCAGAGCCTTGACCAAGGCCACCGGATCTGTCAATTGCACCTGATCTTCGTCAAAGCCACTGGGCTCCACTGCAAACGGGATCCCGGCATTGGTCAACAATTGGCGGCGGGCCGGAGACTGAGAGGCCAAGATCAACGGCGGCAATCGTGAGGGCGGCATGGGATCGGGATCCTTCGGCAAGTCAGGCAAGTCCACCCCCATAATGCCACTGACGAGACAACCTACCCCCTGATTCCTACTGGGGCCTCATCTCTACTGGGGATCCAAGACCGCCAAAGAAGTGCCCTGATAATAGTGGCCCAAGATCTGCTGAAAACTCCAACCCTGCTGGGCTAGACTAGCTGCTCCCCACTGGCTCATGCCGATGCCATGGCCAAACCCCCGCCCATTCACCACAAATCCCGCCGAGCCACCAGCCAAGCTAGCCGTCGTAGCACTGCTGCCCCCAATGGTGAACATGGTGCTCTTGAGACCCATTCGTACTCGAAAATCACCGGCACTGATCTCCCGTTGACCCTGAGAGCCGTGGATCCGCACCCGCATAGCTCGACCAAAGGGGGACCGCTGGCTCACCTCTACACTGGTGATGGATCCAATACCAGAGGCCGCCTGTTGGAGCTGCTGGGACGATAGGGGCACCGTCCAGCTAAACACAGGGGCGTTACTGTCATAGTCGGGCACCCCTTTCAGGTAAGGTAGGGGCTCCAGCCAGACATTAGCCACATCTTCCGTATGGCCACCGGAGGAGGAATGGAAAACAGCATTGATCAGCTCGCCATTGTAGGTCACCACCTGAGAGCTGGTGTCACGAGCCGCCGCTTGGGTCAGGTTAGATTCGGCATCCACCCCTTTGTAGACCTGCCACATTTCATCAACCCCCAGGTCATAGGGGCGATCCAGCCGCAGGTTGCGGTGGAACAGAGCATAGGTACGGGAGGCAACCGCTTGGGCTCGCAGCGCTTCGGTGGGGAAGCGGTGCCCCATCTCGCTGCCAATGACGCTGGAAACATAGTCATCCAGGCCCACCTGATTGATGGCCACCACCCCCTGGTCTCCGGGGATCAGCTCCACCAAACCGCGATACCAGTGGCGATTAATAAATACCAAGCCATCGCTGCTGCTGGGCTGGATAAACAACCGGGATCCATTGGCGGCACCCACTTGTACTGTCGAGCCGGAGCGGGTGGCCCGCGCGGGGGTCATGGCACTGAGGCTACCAATCGGCTGGCCTTGGCCATCCAGGATACGGGCATCGGTGGAGCTGCCTAAAGTGACGCTGGGGCTATTGACCGCCACCCCCACCCGCATCAAAACCTGACGGGCTGAAGCGGGCAACGACAACCACAACACCAGCCACAAGCCCAAACTTAGGCCACGAAGCAGGGATCCCAGCGTTTGGGAAGAGTTCACAAATAAAGGCATAGGTGAAGGAGAGGAACACAATCTAGGGGCACTAGGATCCCGTCAGAGCAGGGCTCAAGATCCCTAGTCATTTGCTTGTCAGGATGGCAAGACTGTTCTCTTGAGAGTAGACGATTAACTCAACATGTAAATCAGCCAGTCTATTCACTCAGCGAGACAGAATTCACCCCTGACAATATCAAAATCTCATGATGAAAACATCCTCTCCAAAGCGCCAACCTCAAGGGGGCTTCCCTCATCTCCAGATCCCTATTCCAGTCCAATCAGCCTCAGGTATAGCCCCAATAAAGGCTGTCCCCAGAGGGCTGCTAATCCGCCCCCCAGCGCCAGATACGGCCCAAATGGGATTGGCCTGCCCCACTGCACCCGCCGCAACCGCATTCCCAGCAAGCCCGCCACAACCCCCAACCCACTGCCAAACAGCAAGGTGAGCAGGGATCCCTGCCAGCCAATCCACATCCCAATCATCGCCAGCAATTTGCCATCCCCCAAGCCCATCGCCTCTTTTTTGAGGATTCCACGGGCCATTAGCCCCACCAGCTCCAAGCTCCAGATCCCCACCACCATGCCCAGGATCCCATCGGTGAGGAAGGCCAATACTCCAGCGGATTCGCCCGCTTGCCAGCCCAAAAAGATCCGCACCCCAAGACCCACCACCAGCCCCGAACGGGTCAGAGCCTCCGGCAACAAAAAAGTTTCCAAATCGATCAGGGCCAACGACACCAGCCAGCCCCACAATAAGGCAATACTAACCGCCTGCCAGCTCAGCCCCAGCACAGCAAAAGAGAGGGCAAACAGCCCCATCATCAACGCCTCTACGGCAGGATAGCGCCAGGAAATTGGGGCATGACAATGGCGACAACGACCTCGCAGCCACAGCCAACCCAGAATGGGCACATTCTCAGTCGGCCCCAACGGCGTTTTGCAATGGGGACAATGGGATCCCGGCTTGATCAGAGAGAGGCCCCGAGGCACCCGATAGACCACCACATTCAAGAAGCTGCCAACACAGGCTCCCACATAGAGTATGACCGCCCAAATCAGCAGGTAGAACCCGACCATCTACATCCCGTCCTTGCTCACAACTAGTCTGTGCCAGTTTAGGATGCCCAGATCCCAGGTCGCTCAGGCTAGACCGCTCGGGCTTCCAGCATATCGACAGGAATAAACAGCTCGTGAGGCAACAGGATGGGATAGTCAGAGAAAATCAAATCGCCCCGCAGGGTATTGCGGTGGATTACCACACCACGGGGGGATTGAATCAC
>JBHJNR010000068.1:0-16176 GCA_050330615.1 Cyanophyceae cyanobacterium | reverse complement strand
GACGGGGGAGAGCGAATCTGGATCCATATTGCGGATCCCAGCCGTTGGGTGTCCCCCGATCACCCCCTAGAGTTGGAAGCCCGCAAACGGGGCACCAGCGTCTACCTGCCGGAGCAGGTGATCCCAATGTTTCCCCGCGATTTGACCACGGGGCCGATGAGTTTGGTGCAAGGGGAGGTGCGCTGCGCCCTTAGTTTTGGCATTCGCCTCCATGGGGATGGCTCCATTGCCGAGACCCTGATTCAGCCCAGCCTCATCAAAGTCACCTATCGGCTCACCTATGAAGATGCTGATGAGATGTTGGAACTGGGGGCCGAGCGGGAACTGACCGCCTTGGCGGCAGCAGCTCAGACTCGCTATCAGTGGCGGTTAGGACGAGGAGCGATCTCGATCAATCTGCCAGAACAGGATATTAAAGTCATCGACGAGGTGCCCCATCTGCGGGTAATTGAGGATACCCCCGCCCGTCAATTGGTGGCGGAGCTGATGGTGTTGACGGGTGAAGCGGTAGCTACCTATGCCCGCGACCATGAGATTCCGTTTCTCTATCGCTTTCAGATGGATCCCGATTTGCCCCCCCCTGATCTTTTGGCTCAGTTACCCCCTGGCCCTGTGCGGGATTTTGCTCTGATCCGCTGTATGCCACGGGCGGAAATGACCACCACCACCTCAGGTCATGCCGGCCTAGCCTTGGATGCCTACAGCCAAGTCACCTCCCCCATTCGTCGCTATGCAGATCTGGTGGCCCACCGCCAACTCAAGGCTCATTTGGCCGGGGATCCCTTGCCCTATTCGCTGGATGATCTGCGGCAGGTGATCACAGGGTTGGATCCCATCACCTATGAGGCGGTGCAGGTGGAGCGTAAACGTAAGCGCTATTGGACACTAGAGTTTCTCAAACTGCAAACCCAGCAGGTATGGCGCTCCTTGATCCTGGGGTTCCTGCGGGAGCACGAAAACTTGGCCTTGGTCATGCTCGATGAGATCGCTTTTCGCTGCCCGGTACGCTTTGAACGGCAGATTCAGCCCGGTGAGTGGGTGGATCTAGAGTTGCTGAAAGTGGATCCCCGTACTGATGGGGTGGAGTGGCGGGAACATAGTTCTCAGGGAGCCGCCGTATCCTGAAACCCAAGTTCGCTGATCTTTGGAAGGTGATAGTCCTGGTAAAAAACGGGGCTGAGGTTATCTCACACTCTTTAACTTCAGCCCCTCCTTAACTTCAGCCCCTCCTTAAATTCAGCTAGGTCAATGGCTCGGCAGCGCGGCCACTTTTGTCTCTAGCCATTCCGCCACATGATCAGCCAACGTGATCCCGGCTAACTGGCTGATTTCTTGAATCATGGTGGGGCTGGTGACATTGATCTCCGTCAGCTTTTCGCCAATCACATCGATGCCGACAAAATAGAGCTGGGCTGCTTTGAGTACTGGGGCCAAGTCGGCACACATGGCTTTCTCCCGGTCTGTGATCACTGTCTTTTGCACACTGCCGCCCGCTGCGATGTTACCCCGAAAATCTCCCTGCCCCGGCACTCGATTGACAGCCCCAATCGGCTCACCTTCCAACAACAGGATCCGCTTGTCCCCCTCTTTGGCCTGGGGCAGATACTCCTGCACCATGACCGGGATCTGGCCTGAATGCGTGCTGATCTCGATCAGAGAATTAATGTTGGGATCCCCGTGGTTGCAGATCAAGATCCCTTCGCCTCCCTTGCCTCCCAAGGGTTTAAGGACGGCCTTCTGTTCCTTTTCGATGAATGCTTTGAGAATGGCAGCCTGACTGCTGACCACCGTGCGCGGCGTCCAGGCGGAGAATTGTAGGGCGTAGACCTTTTCGTTGGCAGAGCGCAATCCGGCGGGATGGTTGAGTACCAATGTGCCAGCGGGATCGATCAAATCCAAGATATGGGTGGCATAGAGATAGGCCGTATCCACCGGGGGATCCTTGCGCATCCACACCACATCCATTTGGCTGAGAGCAACAGCGGTGGTTTGGATCACCCGATACCAGCTGCCCTGATGGGGGGACAGATCGAGCTGCTGTAGTCGACCATGGGCTTCTCCATCCTGAACCCACAGATCCGCCAGTTCTAATCCATAGACGGTATGGCCTCGGCTTTGGAGCGCTTGCATCATCGCAACACTGGTGTCGTGATGCGCCTGAAGTGTAGCCAAAGGATCCACGATGAATGCAATCTGCATGAGCAAACCTTAACGATTGGTTAACCACAGCCCAAGTTAAAACCGTTAACTTGATAGGTAACATCACTTTCTCATAGGCCACACTTTTTTCTTGCTCATCGCGTTACTCTTGCAGTTCTCTTGCACTTATTGGGGTGATTAGGTTGATGGCCACTAATTCAACCACATCCCAGCCTCTGCCCATTGGCCTCCGAATCGAGAGCACCCGTGATCTGCTGGATGCGTTACGTCTAGGCACGAACCTGATGGGGGCTGATTTGTCGGAGACGATCCTATCAAGGGGCCTTTTTGACAATGCAAAGATGCCCAAGGCATCTTTTTATCGGAGTAACCTGCGTTCGGTCAGTTTCCGTAATGCTGACCTGCGGATGGCCAATCTGCGACGAGTCGATATTGAGCGGGCTGTTTTTAATGGGGCCGACCTCCGAGGGGCCAATCTATCTCTAGCGGTGGGAGACTATGCAGCCTTTTCCCAGGCCAAGTTGGACAAAGCCTCCCTCCAGGGTGGGCGGTTTAATGGAGCTACTTTTGATCAAGCTTCTCTGGTGGCGGCTAAATTGACAGAGGGTAATTTCTTTGAGTCCTCCTTTCAGAAGGTCAATCTGCAGCGGGCCAACTTGGCTCAGACCTCATTGGTCAGCGTTAACCTATCAGCAGCCGATCTGAGGCAAGCCAACTTATGCGAGGTCAACTTGTCGGGGGCTGACTTAACCGGGATCCTAATCGAGGGCGCTGACTTTTCCAAGGCTCGCATGAGCGAAGAACAACGGTTCCTTCTGATTGATCGGGCCTCGGGCACCAATGCGATAACTGGCAACACCACCTTAGATACCCTACGGGACGCTGGCACCACCAAACCCCGCAAGCTGTTTGGCCTGATTTAGACTTGCCTGATCTCAACTTGCCTAAACTCAACGTGTCGGCTCCATCAAGCCAATCCCTAGCCCAAGTCTTGATCCCACTCTGCTTCGGGATCCGGCTCCTGTTGATGCCAGTCCAGTGGCACCCGCTCAGCATCGGCCCCACGCAAAACATCCCGTGCTGACAGTCCACGCAGGATCAATTCGGATCCCTGCCAGCGGGCCTCCAACACCCCTGTATCTGCCCACTCTGTCCAGCGGGGATCCCGTGTGATTTGGTTGGGAAGCTGGATCCGTACCGTCGAACGGGTGGACTGTTGCTCCTCTAGACTGCCTTCGTAGCGAAGATCGGGTGGGGGTGGGGGCAGATCGAGTTGGCTGCGGGTCAGTTCTAGCGGATGGCCCACCACAGGGGCATGGACATGGTAGCGAGAGGCCAGCTCCGGCAGAGTCGCCAAGTCCAGCCGAGCCGAGGGATCCCCGTGCAAAAACACCAGATGTTGGGGACGAAGGGTGTGGACAATCTGTACTAGCGTCGAACTATCGCAATGGCTATGCCAGCGGGTGGGTTGCACTTCGATCCGCTCCCGCAAATCCAGCGGCCATTGCTCAATCTCCACCCGAGGCGTGACCTCAGGGATCTCGATCCAGGTGAGGAGACGACCACTGGCCCGGAGAGCTTGCCAAATGGGATCCCAATTGATTCGCTCGGCATCACAGAGCAGGATCCCGGCTGTTTCCAGTGGGGCGGTGGGCAGGCGGCGGACATGGGGCAGCACCCGCTCCTCCCAAAATAAATCTTGAAACTGGGCAAAATTTCTCACTGAACTGGGGAAATCCGCCAGGATCTGTCCATAAGCCTCACAACCCCGTGCTACCCCCTCATCCAGCCACAGAGTCAGGCCCAACTCAGGCCGGGTAAAATGGTGATGAGTCTTGAGCATAAAGGCCAAATCCTGACCCAATCCCAAGGGAGGAACGGGGATCAGGACAATGGATCCCTGGTCGAGAGCTGTGGCGATCTTTTCCAGGAGAAGACTTTCTTGATGGCGGCGGGATGGATAGCGCTCAATGCCCAGGGTGCTCTCGGCCAGCACTACATCTGGCTGCCACTGTCGCAAGGCTTCTAAATTGAGACCCTCGGCAAAGCGGGTGGCCGATAGCGAACAGTCGCCGGTATAAACCACCGTTCGGGCCGGATCCCGATCTGTCCAGCGCAACACCACCGCCGCTGCCCCCGGCAGATGCCCCGCCTCAAACAGACAGATGGTTAGCTCTTCTGAGAGGGGAACCGCTCGGCCATAGGGCAGACAGCGCATCGGTGGGATCCCATCCAATCCCAAGCTCTGGGCCAGATGGTAGGTGGCGCGGGTGGCCAGGATCGGGACATCAGGATAGCGACGATGAAACGCGGGCAACCCCTGAAGATGATCGAGGTGGGCATGGCTGATCACCACCCAATCCGGTGCACAGGGCACCACATCAGGATCCTCAAAGCCACAATCCAGCAAGATAGATCCCTGGGATCCCGTTTCCAGCCAATAGCCACAGCCTTCCTTGAGGGGATGACAGCCCAGGGGCGTGATCTGAAAAGGGGAAACGTCTCGGCTCACAGAGAATTCACAACCTCATGATCAGGGGGATCCCAGCCTGATTAGAAAAGATTTCCCACTCTACGCAACCCCAGGGGGCAGATGAATTGCCCTTCATCTTAACGCTGCTTTTGAGCAGGCGCAGCTTTTTGAGTTCCTCTGCAAAAGCTTTGTTATGCCACTCTAGTCATATTGAGAATCTATATTCCGAGCTTTTGGAAGAAAATCTGGTTACGCATCTTTGCGTCCTTAAGCACCTTATCCCAGCTAATAACTTCCAGATACAAGTTGATATTACGCATCCATTGAAACCAGCCAAGACGGTCGGGCATAGGCTTAAAGTCCTTTTCCCGCTCCAGCCAGGATTCTACTTTAGGTGTTAGATCGCAGACTACATACCCGTAGAAAGGGGTGTTATCGCCGACCAGTATCTTGCGTCCTTCAGGTGTCTTGTACTTACCGTCACGAATGTTGTTGACATAGCGCACGATCTGCTGGACTGGATCTTCTTGTGAAGAAGGGTTTACGAAATCATCTCTCTGTGGCTTTTTGAATTCGAAGATTGTGATAGGGTTGCTTGCTTCATTTTCTCCACGAAAGAAAACTCGTTTATTATAAACAATTAAGTCTGGACGTTCTGTATTTTTTCCGCCTAGCGGAATGTCAGAAGAGACATACGTGGTAAAGTTTAGACGCTCATCCAAGATCCAAAGGTTATGAACCTTGAAAGAAGTTATCTCCGTGTCGCCCTTTCTCGGAAAGATGATGTCATGAACAACCCCTTCAGATGCATACGTGCCTGTATTATCCACCTCAAGACTTTTACCAAAAATGTCAAGGATTTTCCGCCTAAGGGCTATGTAGTGAATTAGGTCATTTCTGCTGGTGCCGGAGATTTTGCTAACAATTTCGAGAACACATTCTTTCATGTTTTCGAAGTTGCTCTCTTCCAATAATTTCGTAACGTCTCTCTTGATCTGGATTTCTTGAGAGTATTTCTCCTTCTGCAACCGGATTTCAATATCTTCATTCGAAGGATTGTATGGCATCCCACTCAAGTCGATCGTGTTCAGAATTTCCTTATGCCACGGTGCTTCCTCATCTACATATGACTGAACACGCTACTTTTTCTTTTCCTGTCTTAGTATGATATCAGTGCCCACAGATTCCTTAGTAATTGCCGCAGCCTCCCGCTCAATCTCAGCCTGAGCTATTCCAAAAGTTAGATCCGACTCCATCTGGAACTCGAAACTGCCACGCTCCAGGGACACATTGCAGTCCAGGTATGAACCAAATACATAAGCTTTGATAATGTAGTTACGCTCGTGGTCTATTTCACCACTTCTGTTCTTCTCATAGAATTCGTCTTCAAATTCAGGAATGTATTTGTGGATCATAGAGCCAGAGACTTCGCGTTTGTGCGCAACAAGACTAATCCGACTCTTCTGATTTCTCGGCGAATATAGCTTAAAGACCCGTACAAGAAAATCCTCTTCAGTGTTGATTGATTTCAGAGTAAAGGTGTTTCCTTCAACACTAATCTCCCTGATTACAGCAGAAAGTTCATTGCTGAAATAATCATTCAGGCAGATGGCACTGCTCCCATCTATCTCCGATAGGATAATCTCCGGGCATACATAATCCTGCGTGATGAAGTAAGGAAGAAGCCTCTCGACCAAGTTCCTGGCAATCGTTGAGAGTTTTTTGTCGAAGGATCGCCCTTTCTTCAATGTGCTCAAGGTCACTACTGTACCGGATTCCTGCTGCTCACATGTCTCAACTTTTTCGTCAACGATTATGTTATTTTCCTTGCCCATAAGGAACCGCCGAATCTTGAAGATACTGTCAGTTCGGAAGACACTATTGACATGAAGGTTTTCAAAGTATTTGAGGCAAGTGAAGCGGCCAAATCCCTTACCTCCTTCGTTAATTCTGAAATCAGTATAGAGTGTGTCGAATGAGTCTCGATGTGCCTCCGTGAAACCGATACCGTTATCCTCAATCTCAAAGCTGAGAACGTCCGGCAAACTACCATCCATCTCGGTCTGGCTGCTTCGGTGTGTCCGAATTGAGACTTTTCCATTAGTCTTACCGGCTTCGTCAATTGCCTGGATAGCGTTGACGATCACCTCCACAAGCGGTGTGTAGATCGTAGTATTGGCCCTGATGTTCTCAACCGCTCTTTTAATGTTGACGTTACTCATTTCGACAAGACCTTTTATTCTTCAGGTAAGCGGCATAAAAATATACGCTTTCTGTTTTCCAGCACCTTGATATTGGCATTGGCGGCATAACATGAGTTAACGAATGCAGGGATTGTGCCTCAGCGACTAGGGGAATCCAGTAACAAAATCAACCGTTCTTCCAAGAACTTGAGGTTGGCCTGCACCTGAGCAAAGGCTTCTTCCTGGCTCCAATCCATCAAGGCCATCGCCTTAGCCACCATCGCTTGGACAGGTACGGGCTGATCAAAGGCAGAGATCAGCCAGCGGGTGGAAAACGAGTCGATGGTGATATTGCCCTCTGCCCCTGGCCAGCCATTGAGGTTGACGGGCCCGTTGTCGCGGATGGCATTCTCAAACGCTACTTTGGCATTGAGGCTGAGCAATAGGGGGTGGGCCTGCACCTGGCCATTCCACCATTCTTGGCTGCTAAAGGGCTCCGGCTCAGGCAAGCCTTGGTGGCCGCACCAAAAGTCGATCAGCCGAGTCATATTGGGAAACACCAGCTCGATGAAATGCAGCCGTTCTTCCTCATTGAGTTTGTTGATGTGTCTGAGGGCATAGGGCACAGGCTTATTGAGCACCCGTTCTAGCTTCCAGTTTTGCCAGTTGGTCATGCGAATAAAGTCCAGCTCGGCCTGCCGCAACATCTCAAATACCTGCGGCACCGTGAAGCCTTTATCACTACGGAGCAAGAAATTGGCCAGGATCCCTGTGGTGGTCTTGATCTGATCCCCATTCCAATGGCTTTTGACGAAGCTGCCATCGTTGAGGGCATCCATCACCTCCCGCAGGATGGGGATCGCCTTGGCGGCAGGCTCATCCATCACCCCCAACAGTTCCATCGCCTCCTGCATATGAAAGATAAATTGCCGCTGATAGAGGCTGTGGACATTGGTGCGAATGATGCCATCTGGCTTTAGCACCTGTCGCATTCCTTGCAAGCCCGCCACCTGATCATCAATGAGATAGAGCACATCATTGCAGGCGATGAAATCGAACTCCTGCCCCAGTGGAGACATATCTGAGATGTCCATCACCTCAAAGCGGGCATTGGGAATGTTGTGGTAGGCAAAACGTTGCTGGGCCATCTTGACGGATTCTTGCGAGATGTCGGTGCCCACATAATGCGCGCCTGGATTGGCAATGGCCACCACCAGCGTCTCCCACCCCGAGCCACAGCCCGCATTCAAAAAGACCTTGCCCTCTGGCTTGACTACTTTACGATCCCGTAGATAGCGGGCTGTGGTGATGTTATTGATAAAGAGAGCAGCATTATCCGTCACCGTCTGCTCAATCGGCACATTGGGGTACGGAAACTCATCAAATTGAGCTTGTACAAGATTGGCAATGGTTGTGTTTTCTGCCATGATTGCCGCCTCTATCCAAAACTAGGGATCCCTGGGGTATTGTACTGTTCTGCCTGGATTTACGGGCTCTATCTCGGGGATCCCTAGCCTTCCCATCAGGGCTCCCCACCGAGCTCCCGTAATGCCCTGAACCACTGATGCAACAGAATCCGACAGTCTCTCTCAAGAATGCCCCCAATCACCTGGGGACGATGGAAGGTTGCCGGACTGTCCAACAGATTGAGGACGCTACCCAAGGCCCCCGCTTTGGGATCCTCAGCGCCATAAATCACGGATCCCAGGCGAGCTTGGGTAATGGCGGCTGCACACATGGGGCAGGGTTCTAAGGTGACATAGAGCCGACAGCCCTTGAGCTGCCAATCTCCTACTATCTGACCCGCTTGTCTTAGAGCTAATACTTCTGCATGGGCGGTGGGATCCCGATCCCGCTCTCGCCGATTTTGGCTGGAGGTGACCCAGTGGCCATAGGGATCCACCACCACCGCCCCGACGGGCACTTCACCAGCATGTCCTGCCGCCTCAGCTTCCACCAGCGCCAGATTCATCCAGTCTTGGTGGGTTGGATGATCTTTGGGAGGGAGATGGTCTGGTAACTGGGGGTCTGGCAACTGGGGGTCTGGCATTACTTGGGCCATCTCATCAGACAGCTCGATCTACTCTATCTCGGTGGCGATACTCTGCCATCCCATTCGCGACATCTTGGCCCTCATCCCCTCCCCCTGCTCTACAGCATCAACAAAAGGGATGCACCGTTAAAGGCTGCTAAAATTCGTGTAATCTCTGCTTGGAATGCAGAACACTTGCATTACGCGCCCAATCGCGTTATCCTTGTTTGGGTATCAACGGTTTCTTGACGGGCTTACCGTAGATTAGGTCGGATACTAAGCGAGGACGTATGGGCATCACGATCGAAGGGGTCTCAAAACGGTTTGGAGATTTCCAAGCGCTCCGTCCTACCGATCTCACCATTGAAACGGGATCCCTGGTGGCATTGTTGGGGCCATCAGGATCCGGGAAATCCACCCTATTGCGGTTGATTGCGGGATTAGAGATGCCCGATACGGGCCGGATCCTGCTCACAGGCCGCGATGCCACCTATTCGACCGTCCAAGATCGCAATATTGGCTTTGTCTTTCAGCACTATGCCCTGTTCAAGCACATGACCGTGCGGCAGAATGTGGCCTTTGGCTTGGAGATCCGCAAGGCTTCACGGGCAGAGATTCGGGCGCGGGTGGATGAATTGCTAGATCTGGTGCAGCTATCGGGCTTTGGGGATCGCTACCCTTCTCAACTGTCAGGCGGGCAACGGCAGCGGATTGCCTTGGCGCGGGCGTTGGCGGTGGAGCCTCAGGTCTTACTGTTGGATGAACCGTTTGGGGCATTGGATGCCAAGGTGCGCAAAGAACTGCGGGCTTGGTTACGCCGCTTACATGACGAGGTGCATGTCACCACGGTGTTTGTCACCCATGATCAAGAGGAGGCGATGGAGGTCTCCGATCAGATCGTGGTGATGAGCCAAGGGCAGATCGAGCAGGTGGGATCCCCGGCAGACGTCTATGACCATCCCGCCACCCCCTTTGTGATGAGCTTCATCGGGCCAGTGAATGAGCTATCCCCCCAGTCCCAGCTGTCCTGCCAATTGCCGGAGTATTCCCCCGGATCCCATCAGGTCTTTTTGCGACCCCACGATATCGAAATCGAGATGCACCCCAGCAGTACAGGCATCTCGGCCCGAGTCCAAACGGTGATCCACTTAGGCCGCGAGATCCAGGCCGAACTGATCCTGAACGAAGGGGGATCCCTGTGGGTGCATCTCAGCCGAGAGCAGTATGCTGATAAGCCCATTCAACCCGGCCAACAGATCTATGTCCGCCCCAAAGCGGTGAAGGCATTTCCGGTCACCGTCCCAAAGGATGAGTCCTCCCTCAAGGGGGAGGTGCGGATCCCGGTGGGAGCTCGTCGATGACGATTTCGACAGCTCAAAAATCAGAGGGCTTGCATCCGATCAAAACGCTTTTGGGCCTTTCCTGGCCGTGGCGGGTGACCTTGGGCTACTTGTTTCTGATGTTGCTGTTGCCCCTGACAGCAATGATTTTGAGGGCAAGCACCGTTGGCCCAGCTGAGTTCTGGCGGATTGCCACCGACCGCGTGGCTCTCTCTACCTATGAAGTCACCTTTGTCACCGCTCTAGTAGCGGCTTTGATCAATGGGGTCTTGGGCACCCTGACCGCTTGGGTTTTGGTGCGCTATACCTTTCCTCTCAAAAAAGTGATCGAGGGGATCATCGACCTCCCTTTTGCGCTGCCCACAGCGGTGGCAGGACTGACCCTGGCAACCGTCTACAGCAATAATGGCTGGATTGGTGGCTGGCTGGAGCCGTTAGGTATTCGGATCTCGTTTACTCGACTGGGGGTGGGGGTGGCGATGCTGTTCATCTCGCTGCCTTTTGTGGTACGGACGGTACAGCCCGTCTTGCAAGAGATCGAAAAAGAGATTGAGGAAGCGGCTTGGAGCTTAGGGGCGACTCGATTCCAAACCTTTTGCCGGGTACTCTTGCCTCAAATTCTATCGGCAGCTTTGACCGGGGTGGCACTGGGGTTTTCCCGAGCGGTGGGGGAATACGGATCGATCGTGATTATCGCCTCCAGCTTGCCCTTTCGGGATCTGATTTCAGCGGTATTGGTGATCCAACGGCTGGAGCAGTATGACTATGCCGGAGCCACGGTGATTGGGACGGTGATGCTGCTAATTTCGTTCGTCTCGCTGATCTTGATCAATCTGGTGCAAGCCTGGGGTCGCCGCTATGAAGCCTAATGAATCTGCTCAAGGGATCCCAAGCACTGAGGGATCCTGGCTGAAAGGGCTGTTAATTGGCATTGTGGTGCTCTATATCGCCCTGCTATTAGGGATCCCAGCGGCAAATGTGTTTTATCAGGCCTTCAAAGGTGGCTTTGGGTCTTTTGTGGACAACCTGCTCCAGCGGGATTTTTTGAGTGCTCTGTGGCTAACGGTGCTCACAGCAGCCATTGTGGTACCCCTCAACACGGTGTTTGGGCTGTGTGCTGCCTTGGCCTTGGCCCACAAAAAGTTTCGGGGTCGTACCCTGCTGTTGACCCTGATCGATCTGCCCTTTTCCATCTCTCCGGTGGTGGCGGGATTGATGTTTGTGCTGATCTTTGGGCGACAAGGATGGCTGGGATCCCTGCTTCAGGCGGGGAATTTGCGAGTCATCTTTGCCTTTCCGGGCATTGTCTTGGCAACCGCCTTCATCACCATCCCTTTTGTGGCCCGCGAGGTGCTACCGGTGCTAGAGGAAGCAGGCAACGATCAAGAGGAGGCAGCAAAAACACTGGGGGCCACCCCTCGACAGATTTTCTGGAAAATCACCTTACCCAATATCCGGTGGGGCTTGCTATACGGCATCATCCTGACCAATGCGCGGGCGATGGGGGAATTTGGCGCGGTAGCGGTGGTCTCGGGCAATATCATCGGACGAACCCAAACCCTGCCCCTCTTTGTGGAGGATGCCTACAAAAGCTATGCCACCTCGTCAGCCTACAGTGCAGCGGTGTTGTTATCTCTATTGGCGGTCGTCACCCTGATCGGCAAAGAGATCCTAGAGCGGCGCACCCGCAAGTTTTAAGTGCCTGAACCTCTGCCCTTGGCGGGATCCCTTGTCTTCGGTCACCATGAGGTATAGCAAGTCAGGATAGTGCTCATGAAACTGCTCTGGATCGGATCCCTAATGGTGGCCAGTTCTCTACTTGGCAGCTCTGGCATTGCTCAACCCTCTCCTTCTCAAGCTGAAGTCATCGCTGTTGAGAGCAGCGGGGATCCCTTGGCCTATCAGTTTGTCGTCACGATTGAGAGTCCTGATACGGGCTGCGATCAGTATGCCAACTGGTGGGAGGTGCTAACCCCAGAGGGAGAACTGCTCTATCGACGCATTCTGTTTCATAGCCATGTGGACGAGCAGCCCTTTACCCGCTCAGGCGGAGCCGTGGCTATCTCGCCAGAGCAAGAGGTGATAGTTCGGGCCCACATGGATCCCGATGGATATGGGGTTCAAGCGATGAAAGGAACGGTGGCGGAGGGATTTGAGGTGGTGGAGTTACCCCTAGACTTTGCTGTGGATGTAGCCAGTCAGGATCCCGTTCATCCCGGTTGTGCGTTTTGATATCTTGCCGACATCATCATGGTGGATCCCAACGTTGCACACGGATGTGACACACAGTTCCTGGACAAGCTGTCTCCATGGCGGCCTTCTCAGGGAAGCGAACACTCTTGAAGATGAACGTTTTTGATCTGATTGTAACTGTTGCTCTTGGTTCGACACTTGCAAACAATTATTTTGTCAAAAGATGTGGCACTTTCTGAGGGATTACTTACCCTTTTCTTGTTGATTGCACTCCAGTTTGTCATTGCATGGCTATCTGTACGTTTCCCTGTCGTTCAACACCTAGTCAAGTCAGAGCCGACACTTTTGTTTCACCAGGGACATATGTTAGAAAGTGCACTCCGCTCTCAAAGAGTGACTTCTGAGGAGGTGCGTGCTACTATGCGCACCCAAGGTGTCAGTCAAATGAGTGAAATCGAGGCGGTAATTCTGGAAGCTGATGGTAGTTTTAGCATTCTTCCTATGACCACCTAGCCAGCAACCACCGCCCTTAACGATGTCAAAAAGTATCCACCCCATTCCTTTTCAGAGTAATCCAGGAAATACTTGACTCTGCTATGGTTTGGCCCAACCTCTGGCAGCGTTAGCAAAGTTACAAAATCCGCAAGGGATCCACGTCTAGACTCAACCGGATCCCGGTGGGAACAACCAAAGCCCTTAGATCCTGGCTCAATTGCTGCCGATCCCAAGGGGCATCGCTGGGTTCTTTGAGCAAAATCTGCCAGCGATAGACCCCACTGACCCGCTGCACCTGGGCTGGGCATGGCCCCAAGATCTCCCCAGGGATCCCGATGGTATCGAGGTGATGGCGTAGGTCATGGGCAAAGCCTTCCAGGGCTGCCAGATCAGAGCTGCTGAGTCGAATTAATACCATTGATCGCCAGGGAGGAAAGCCCGCTTCTTGGCGTTGATGCTGTTCGGCCTGAATAAACCCACTGTAGTCATACTGCTGGATGGCTTGGAGGGTGGGGTGATCCGGGAGATAGGTTTGGATAATGGCTCGTCCCGGCAGAGATCCCCGTCCGGCTCGACCTGCCACCTGAGTGATGAGCTGAAATGTCCGTTCTGAGGCGCGAAAGTCCGCCATATTGAGGATGCCATCGGCGGCAATCACCCCCACCAGCGTCACTTGGGGCACATCCAACCCCTTGGTTAACATTTGGGTGCCCACCAAGATGTCCGCACCACCATCCCGAAATTGTTCCAAGAGTTGACGATGGGATCCCTTGCGTTGGGTGGAGTCGCTGTCAAACCGTAGGATGCGCCAAGCGGGATCCAATCCTTCTAGGGCTTCCACCACCTTTTGGGTGCCGCTACCGAAATGTTTGAGAATAGAAGACCCACAGGCGGGGCACTGGTCAGGATGATCTTGTTGGTAGCCGCAATAGTGACAGCGCAACCGTTCGCTGATGCTGTGAAAGGTGAGGGATACATCGCAGTGGGGACAGGTGAGGGGTTCGCCACAGCTGCGACAGGAGACAAAGGTGCTGTAGCCGCGCCGAGGCACAAAGAGGATCGCCTGTTGGCCTTGGGCAATCGTCTCCTCCAAGGCTTGGCGGAGATAACCGCTGAAAATGCTGAAATTGCGTTTGTGCAGCTCCTCCCTCATATCCACCAACGTGATCTGGGGCATGGGCAAGGGATCCCTCTCTAACCGGATGCGATGAGGCATCTCGACAATCTGGATCTGCTGCTGCTGAGCGGCATGATAGGTTTCCACCGCTGGGGTAGCGGATCCTAGAATCACGGGGCACCCCTCTAACTCCGAGCGCCAAAAGGCCACCTGGCGGGCGTGATAGCAGGGTTGCGGCTGATCTTGCTTGTAGCTGTCATCATGCTCCTCATCCAAGATGATCAGGCCCAAGTGGGGGAAGGGAGCAAACACGGCTGAGCGGGTGCCAATCACCACCTGCGGAATCGGGGTCAACATCTGCCGCCAACTATCAAACCGCTCCCCCACCGACAGTCCACTGTGATAGACCAGCACCTGGGATCCAAATCGAGCCCGAAACCGATCCAGTAGTTGGGGGGTAAGGCCAATTTCGGGCACCAGCACCAGAGCGGAGGATCCCTGGGCCAGAACCGTAGCAATGGCCTGGAGGTAGACCTCCGTTTTGCCGGATCCGGTGACACCATGCAGTAGCCAGCGGTGGGATCCCCCCAATGATTGTTGGATCTGGGAGACAGCAGTCTGTTGCTCTGGGGTGAGAGCTTTGGCTTGATCCCGACCGATTGGCGGATCCGAGCTGGTGCGGAGCCACTGCCGTTTGGTGATGCGGACGATGCCTTTGCGGGCCAGACTTTGGGCCACACTGCGACTCACCGCCGCCTGACTGAGCAAATCACTCAGCCACAGGTCGCCGCCGCTTTGTTTGAGGACGGTAAAGAGGGTTTGCTGAGTCGGGGAGAGGGGCTGATCCGGCTCCTGGCAGAGGGTGATGGCCTGCTGAAATTTGGGCTGGGTGGTCTGCTGGGCCTGCCAATAGCTGCTGACTATCCCCTGCTGTTGCAAGTGTTTGAGACTGGCCGCAGCTCCAGGGATCCGTTGCTGAATAAATCGCCAGGCCAGATCCCCCCGCTTCGAGGCCAGTAGATCCAAGATCTCTTGAGCTGGACCTGCTTGAGCTGGAATCACCTCCCCAGTTTGCTCCAGCAGTTTGACCCGCCGTTGGGATCGAGCCAGGATCCCTGGTGGCAAGACGGTTTTCAGCACCGCCGCCAGTGGGGTGAGATAGTAGTCCGCAACCCTCTCTAGCAAGGGCCAAAAACTGGGGGGCAACAGGCCGGATCCCACCACTTCGGCAATGGGGCGAATCCGCTCTGGCGATATCCCCTCTGGCAAATGATCCACCCGTCGCAACGCCAACCCACCCACCACTTGGGATCCAAAGGGCACTGTGACAATATCTCCGGGCTGAACCTCAGAGAACTCGCCAAGGCTGTAGGTGTAGCATCCTCCCCCCTGCGGCGCATCCACCCAGACTTCTAACCAAGGGGATCCCTCGGCACTAGGCGCACAAGACAGCGGCATGGTGACGGATGGGGTCGGCCATAAAGGTGGCGATGAAGAAATAGCTATGGTCGTAGCCCGCTTGCATCCGCAGGGTGAGGGGTTGAATCGCCCCAGTTACTGTAACTTAACAACCGACAGAGTCGAGCGGGATCGGGCGCAGATCTCGCCGTTTGTAGAGCGGATGCCCAGGACGGCCACTGGTGAGCTTGACCAGGCAAAAGGGATCCTTGAGCCCAGCCAGTACCGCTCGATCGCGCCCATAGAGGCTGCCCCATTCGCCCCAGGCACAGATCACCAGATCCGCTTGGGCTTGCAACTGCCGGAGCCAGCCATCATTCTCTGGCCCGACGGGATCCTCTACCTGTTTGAGGGCAACCGGATCTGTGGAGCGGTAGGCAAACAAATTGCCCATCAGCACGGTTCCATAGCCCCACCGCCGGGCATAGTTGAGACAAACCCGTGAGGTGTTGTCGTCCACAGTGGCATCAGCAGTTGAGGGATTGAGACCGACAAAGAGGACTGCGGGCAGACTGGGATCCCATGTCCGTTGCAGTTGGTAGCGGTAGCGTTGGCACTCGGAAATCGTTGCTGTCATCTGCATGACTCTGCGCCCGCCTCTCGTCCCCATTTAGCTAATGCGGCGAAAGCCCCGCACTCTACCCGCAGGGTGAGTGTCGGGATGAAAGCCGCGTGAGGCAGAGCCGAACAATTTGATTTTACACTGGCTTCGGGGTTAAATAAGG